>CAYJPS010000032.1:0-24336 GCA_964372135.1 uncultured Treponemataceae bacterium
CATTTTGATGGTATACGCAAGAGGAATTATAAATTATGAATATTTTAATTTTAGCAGGCGGCTTTGGAGAAAGGCTTTGGCCAGTTTCAAACAAAGACTTCCCGAAGCAATTTATGGCACTAGAAAATGGTTTATCATTTTTACAGCGCTCTCTTGAAAGATCCTTTTTATTAAAACCTCAGGGAAAGATATTTATTGTTACAAGAAGGGATATTTTAAATACGACTGTTGAACAGTGCGCTGATTTTGCAAAAACACTATCTACAGATGAAAGAAAATTATTAGAGGAAAAACTTATAGTTATTGCAGAGCCGTGTCAAAAGCACACTGCCCCACCCATTGCACTTATTTCTAGGTATATTCTAGCACAAAAAGAAAAAGAACAAGCACTCCTTGTATTAACCAGTGATCACATTATTGCACCCTTTGAATCTTTTAAAAGTGATGTAGAAAAAGCTATAACACAGGCTGAAAAAAATGCCTTTGTGTGTTTTGCCATTCCTCCAACAGAAGCTTCTACAGGCTTTGGCTATATGCAAGTTTCTAAAACAGAAACAGAGAGTGTTTTTTCAATTGACATGTTTAAAGAAAAACCCGATAGTGAAACTGCAAAGCGCTATTTAGAACAAGGAAACTATTGGTGGAATAGTGGAATGTTTTGTGTTCTTCCTTCAGTGTTTATGAACGAGCTTGAACAGTACACACCAGAACTACATACGGCTTTTTTACCAATTCACCCTGAAGACTCACCTTATATTGAAAATAGAAACGGCATACAAACAATTTCTACATGGCTTTACATGGAACATACATACAATAACAGCATAGCAATTTCGGTTGACCATGCAGTTGCAGAAAAATCAGAGCAAGCATTTGCCATAAAGTCGAGTTTTAATTGGCAAGACATAGGAACATGGGATTCATTTGCTAGTCAATTTAAAAACAATAATAGTGAGAATGCGACCGTTGGAAATGTTGCGCAAACTGATTGCAAAAACTGTTTTGTCTATTCAGACGCACCTGTTGTTATGTGCGGTGTAGAAGATTTACTTGTAAGCGTAAAAGACGGCAATGTTTTAATAATGAAAAAAGGCAAAAGCGAAAGCATAAAAGAAACGGTAAGTCAATTAATAATTAATAATTAATAATTATTAATGTACAATGTATAATTGTAGTGGGTAAAGCAGGAAGAAGGAAAAACCACAGATTTCACAGATTTATGGGATTCTTTTGTAATTAGGAATTAGGAATTATAAAATAATCTGTGGATAAAACATGACCAATCTAGTGGCGGGCAATGCAGGAAGAAGGAAAAACCACAGATTTCACAGATTTATAGGATTTCTATTTAGAGGTTTTTATGGATAGACATCAAGACGAAGAGACATATGCAATAATTGGTGCTGCTATGAACGTTCACAAAGAGTTAGGTTGTGGTTTTTTGGAAGCAGTATATCAAGAAGCATTAGCTTGTGAATTAGCTGATTTAGGCATACCGTTTAAACGTGAAGTAAAGTTACCAATTAAGTACAAAGACAAAGTGCTTGATTTATACTACAAAGCAGATTTTATATGTAATAATTCTGTTATAGTGGAATTAAAAGCAATAAAAATACTAACAGATATAGAAATTGCACAAGTTATTAACTATCTTAAAGCATCAAATATAAAAAAAGGGCTATTATTTAACTTTGGTGCAAAAAGTCTTGAATATAAACGAATTGTTTTATAAAGTTTTATCAGTAATAATCTGCGTAATCTGTGTAATCTGTGGTTAACACATGACCAGTCTAGTGGATACGCAAAAGGAACATAAATGGAAAACACACAACGAATTGAAGAAAAGTGGGACACCGTACTTGAACCACCAAAAAAATTAATTGATTTTAAGCTTCGCGAAGTTATACGCTATCGAGACCTTATCTTTATGTTTGTAAAGCGCGACTTTACCGTAGCGTACAAGCAAACAGTACTTGGTCCTTTATGGTATTTAATTCAACCATTTTTTTCTACCGTTATCTACACCTTTGTATTTACCGGTATTGCACAAATTGGAACAGATGGCGTACCTTCAACCCTCTTTTACTTTGGTGGCACCATGCTTTGGACATACTTTACCTCATGTTTAAACACAGGCTCTGGAGTATTTAGTGGCAATGCAGGCATATTTAGTAAGGTCTACTTTCCGCGCTTAGTTTCGCCCATTGCATCTATTTTGGGGCACATGATAAAATTGAGTATACAATTTCTTATGCTTATGGCTATTTACGTATACTATCTAGTAACACAAGACACCATACAGCCATCATGGATGATGTTAGCATTTCCTTTGCTTATAATGTGGATTTCGTTATTAGGGCTTGGCATTGGCTTATTTATATCATCATTTACCACAAAATATAGAGATTTAAACCACTTAATGAGCTTTGGTATACAGCTTGCAATGTATGCTACCCCTATTATTTATCCATTATCTGAAGCACCGGAACAATACCTTTGGCTATTTAACTTAAACCCCATGTGTGCTCCAATAGAACTTTTTAGAATATGGTTTTACGGCTCAGGTAACGTACCACCCACAATGATATACGTTAGTTTTGCATGGACAGTCGTTTTTATGATTTTAGGATTAATTGTATTTACAAGAACAGAGCGAACATTTATTGACGTTATATAATTCCTAATTCCTAATGCTTAATTACAAATTGTTAGGGCGTAGATATGTGGAAGGTAAATCCACAGATTACACAGATTAATAGGATTTCTATTTTTTAACAATTTTGTATTCTTACAAAAAAAGAAAACACTAAAGCCACAAAAAAATAGATACATCTTATGTTGTATTTAATTAAAAACTTTAAGCGAAGTTTTTATAAAAATTTAAGCACCCTAATCTGCGTAATCTGTGTAATCTGTGGTTATAAAAACTGTGATAATATTAATCTGTGGATAAAACAAAGGAAATAAAATATGACCGTAATTAAAGTAGAACATTTATCAAAATACTACAAACTGGGTGTTATAAATAGTGGCACTTTTTTTAGAGACATGCAAACATGGATTGCACGCAAACAAGGAAAAGAAGACCCACATTCTAAAATTGGCGATCCCCACCACTACGACGCTACTAAAAAAGGCTTTTGGGCTTTACAAGACTTGAGTTTTGATATTAAACAAGGTGACCGTGTAGGTGTTATTGGTCGTAATGGAGCCGGAAAATCCACCATCTTAAAAATAATGAGTCGTATTACCGCTCCAACCGAAGGAAGCGTAAAAATAAAGGGGCGCGTTGCAAGTTTATTAGAAGTTGGAACAGGTTTTCACGGAGAGCTTACAGGGCGTGAAAACATCTATCTAAACGGCGCCATTTTAGGCATGAAACGCTATGAGGTAGACAGAAAACTCGATGAAATTGTAGCCTTTAGTGAAATTGACAAACACATAGACACCCCTGTAAAGCGCTATTCTAGCGGTATGTTTGTAAAACTAGCCTTTGCCGTTGCCGCCCATTTGGATAGTGAAATATTAATAGCAGATGAAGTATTGGCCGTTGGAGACCAAGCTTTTCAAAAAAAAGCATTGGGGAAAATGAATGAGCTTAGCACAGGCGAAGGACGTACCGTACTCTTTGTAAGCCATAATATGGCATCGGTAAAAGCCTTGTGTAATAAAGGTATTATTTTAGAGCAAGGAAGGCTTGCGTATGAGGCGGATGATATTGAGGATGCTTTTGCGCATTATACGGGAAGTGAATTGAGTATAACAGAGAATAATTTAATTTCGAGTGCTATATTCAAACCAGATAACGAAAAAAAATTACAATTACTATGCATAAAAATGATAGATAGAAATAATAAAGAAACTGCAATGTTCTCCTGTGATGAAAATATATATATTAAATTAAATTTACTGGTAAAAGAGAAAATTGAAGGATGTTATGGATATCTTTCGCTGACTGATGAGTCAGGTGAAACTGTTTTGGTTTCTGACAGTAATGATGTTAATAACAATGCATTTGGTAAAATGAATATAGGTGAAAACACTATGACTATTACAGTACCAAGTCGAACATTAGCAGCAGGTAAATATAAAGTATACTTGAATTTTACAGATAGTAATGGAATGTCTTTAGATTCTCCTGGTGTCTCATGTAGTTTTCAAATCAATGATTTCCTAACAAAAAGGGGGAATAATAGAGATGGGTACTTTAGCACATTGCTATCTTGGGATATTAGTAAATAAGACATTGTTACTTGGAGAATTATAGTGAAAAATATCGGAATTCTGTTACAAGCAAGAGTTGGTTCTTCTCGGCTTCCTAACAAGATGATTTTACCTTTTTGCGAAGAAAAACCGCTCTTAATGGTAATAATTCAGAGACTGAAAAAATTTATTAAGATACCCATAATTGTTGCAACATCAGAATCACAAAAAGATAACTCTATTCAGGAAATCTGTGAAATTGAAAATGTTCCATGTTTTAGAGGTTGTGAATCAGATGTTCTATTAAGGTTTATAGATGCCGCAGAATACTTTAATATTAATAAAGTGATTCGTATATGTGCTGATAATCCTTTTCTTGATATGGAATTATTACAGGAATTGATTAATCATTTTACAGCAAATGTTTCAGACTACACTTCATTTTTCTTAAAAAATGGTACCCCAACAATAAAAACACATTATGGTTTATTTACAGAGGCAGTTAGTTTAAGCGCTCTAAAAAGGGTGCACTCGTATACAAATAACCCTTTGTATAAAGAGCATGTTACAAATTATATTTATGAAAATCCCGATAAGTTCATAATAAACAAACTACCTATTCCAAATATATTAACAGATTATGTGAACTTAAGATTAACACTGGACACAAAAACGGATTTCATTTTATTACAAGATATGTATAAAGAAATCAGTAAAGCTAACCCATGCTTTACAATAAAAGATATTTTAAAATATATCGATAAGCACCATGAGATTCAAGAGATTATGAAGTCTCAAATATTAGAAAACTCAAAGTAGAGGTATAAATATGGAACATACATATATTATTGGTGAAATTGGGCAGAATCATAATGGATCTGTAGATATAGCAAAGCTTATTGTAGATATGGTAACACGCCCCATACATGAAGACTATTTTGGTGCAGATTTACCACGTCTTGATGCAATTAAACTTACTAAAAGAGATTTAACTGAAGAATTGACAACGTCACAAATGATGCAGTCCTATACCTCTATACATTCATTTGGACGCACATATGGTGAACATCGTGAAGCATTGGAATTATCTGACGAAGAACATTTTGAGATATATAAGTATGCAAAAGAGAAAAATTTAGATTTTATTGAGACTCTTTGTTCTAAAGGATGTCTTTCTCTGTTAAAACTTTTTACACCTGACTTTCTTAAGGTTGCAAGTCGAGATTTAACAAACTTACCTTTATTAGAAGTAATGGCAGAAACAAAAATACCAATAATTCTTTCTACAGGCATGGCATCAGAGCAAGAACTAGATGAAGCATTAGAGATAATTGAAAAACACCACTCAAACATTTCAATTTTACACTGCGTTTCACAATATCCTACAGAACCACAGAATCTAAATCTTAATTCAATAACCTACCTAAAAAGGCATTATCCTAAGTATAAGATTGGATTTTCTGATCATACAATTGGAATCGCAGCGGCCTCATGTTCCATAATGCTTGGTGCTGAAATTGTGGAAAAACATATAACCATCGATAGAAAAATGAAAGGTACAGACCAAGCAGGTTCTCTTGCACCTGATGGAGTTATGCGTATGGTACGCGATATTCGTTTGGCTGAATTATGGGGTGGTAGAGAAGACTTATTTATCGAAGATAGTGTTAAAGGTAGCAAAGAAAAACTGGAACGTTCTATTGCAACAGCAATAGACATTAGGAGTGGAGAAGTTATTACCGAAAAAATGTTATGTCTTTTAAGCCCTGGTACAGGCTTGAGATGGAGAGAAAAAGATAAGATTATTGGTAAGAAGGCTAAAAAAGATATTTTAAAAAGTGAGTTAATTCTTTTAGATGAGGTTGAATAATATATGAAAAAGCTAGAAAATCTACCAAAATTAATTTTTACTGACATTGATGGTGTTTGGACAGACGGTGGAATGTATTACGATCAAACCGGCAATGAATTAAAGAAGTTTCATACCTATGATGCATATGGTGTTACACTTTGTAAAAGGAAAAATATACCTGTAGTAATTTTAACAGGTGAAGATACAAATATCGTTTTACGACGAGCAGAAAAACTGGAAATAGACTATTTATACCAAGGTGTGACAGATAAGCTTACTCTAGCCAAAGAAATTTGTAAAAAATTCAATATAGAACTAAAAAATACCGCATTTATTGGTGATGATTTAAATGATATTGAACTGTTAAACGAAGTTGGCTTTTCTGCAAGCCCACCAAACGCACCGTCTTACATTAAAAACAAAGTTGATTATATTACTGAACTAGAAGGTGGAAAAGGAGCTTTTAGAGATTTTATTGAGTACATATTTCTTTCATGTGGAAAAGAAGTATTTTAGTGATAAAATTTACATATGCATACAGTATTAATTCTATGAGTCAAATTATTATAAACTTATGTATATTATAAGTTATTTAGAATACCAAAAGTGCTTAATTAAAGTTTAGAAGAGTCATTGGTTATGTTTAAGCAAGATTGTCAGAAAAATTTAATAACAAGAAGAAAATTTATATGATTTTGTAGAAGAAGTAGATACTTTGGGAAAGTATTAATATGTATAACGTCAAAACAAAGGAATTACAACCTAATGCAAATACCGTTTAATAAACCATTTACCATAGAAAACGAGCTTAGCTATATTCAAGATGCAATTGGTACTAAGAAGCATCTTGCTGGGGATGGATTTTATACAAAACAATGTAACTCATTTTTAGAACAGTATCTAGGCTGTAAAAAAGCATTACTCACGCATTCTTGCACTGCTGCTTTAGAGATGGCAGCACTTTTACTCGATATAAAGACTGGTGATGAAGTAATAATGCCTTCATACACCTTTGTATCTACAGCAAATGCGTTTGTGTTACGTGGAGGAATACCTGTTTTTGTTGATATTAGACAAGACACTCATAATATAGATGAAAATCTAATTGAAAAAGCTATTACAAAAAAAACAAAAGCTATTTGCGTTGTCCATTATGCAGGGGTTTCTTGCGAAATGGATACAATTCTACAAGTTGCAAAAAAATATAATCTTGCCGTTGTTGAGGATGCAGCACAAGCGTTAGGGAGTAGTTACAAAGGTAAAAAACTTGGTACAATTGGTGACATAGGTTGTTTTTCATTTCATGAAACAAAAAATATAATTTCGGGTGAAGGTGGTGCAATTACTATAAACAGTAATAAATATATCGAGCGGGCTGAGATTATCAGAGAAAAGGGGACAAACCGTTCAAAATTTTTTAGAGGCCAAGTGGATAAATACACTTGGGTGGATATTGGCTCATCTTACCTACCCTCTGAATTGATTGCAGCTTTTTTGTACTCACAGTTGGAAAATTTAGAAAAAATAAATAACAAACGTTTAGACATATATAATTCGTACTTTGATTTTTTTGAAAAATATGAAAAACAAAAACTAGTAAAGAGGCCAATTGTACCAAATAATTGCATTCATAATGCACACATGTTTTACTTACTTTTTGAGAATTTAGAAAAAAGAACAAATTTTATTGAGTTTCTTAAATCAAAAGAAATTGCTAGTGTTTTTCATTACATACCACTACATAGCTCCCCTGCAGGGATAAAATATGGAAGAACACCAAATGATATGCCTATAACAAATCTTATATCTGATACTCTAGTACGTTTGCCAATGTATTACAACTTAGAAAAAGAAAGCATCAAACACATATTTGATTCATGCAAATTATATTTTGGTGGAGATAATATATGAAAGGAATAATTTTAGCAGGTGGTTCCGGAACGCGCCTATATCCCTTAACAAAGGCTGTATCAAAGCAAATACTACCTTTATACGATAAACCAATGATTTACTACCCTCTTTCTGTTCTTATGTTGGCAGGGATAAGAGAAGTATTAATTATTTCAACACCGAGAGATATAGTATTATTTAAGGACTTATTAGGTGATGGGAATAGCATTGGTATGCACTTTGAGTATGCAGTACAAGATACACCTAGAGGACTTGCTGACGCTTTTATTGTTGGTGAAAATTTTATAGGCAACGACAGTGTTTCTTTAGTATTAGGCGATAACATCTTTTATGGTAGTGGGTTTGGAGGCCAGCTAAAACAGGTAGCAGATAAAATTTCTACACATTGTGGTGCTACAATTTTTGGCTATTATATAAAAGACCCTGTAGAGTATGGGGTAGTTGAATTTGATTCTAAAGGTAGAGTTCTTGGTATAGAAGAAAAGCCTGCAAAACCAAAATCTCATTATGCCGTTCCAGGTCTTTATTTTTATGATAATGATGTAATAGATATTGCAAAAAATATCAAACCGTCAGCAAGAGGCGAAATAGAAATTACTGCAGTAAACAATGAGTATCTTAGACAAGAAAAACTTAACGTTGAAGTGTTAGGAAGAGGAATGGCATGGCTTGATACTGGCTCATATGATGGGCTGCTTGAAGCATCGAACTTTATTGCAACTATTCAAAAACGACAGGGTATGTATGTGTCTTGCATTGAAGAAATAGCATATAGAAATGGCTGGGTAAACAAAGAAAAATTATTATCAATTGCCCATGAATATAAAACAGCATATGGCGAATACTTACAATACATTGCGGAGCTTCTATAAATGAAAGTGCGAAAATTACAAAATGTTTTGATTACTGGTGGAAGCGGTTTTATTGGCAGTAACTTTATTCACTATCTTTTTGGTAAATCTAGTGCGGGTGAAGCCTTTTTAGATGCTAATTTTTTAGGTACAGTTGTAAATGTAGACTGTTTAACCTATGCAGGAAACGCAGAAAACTTAAGCGACATAGAAGCGGATTTTGGAAAAAACAAAGGAAGCGACCAACGCTACTTTTTTGAACAAATAGATATTTGTGATAGGGAAAAAATTGAATCGGTTTTTATAAAATATAATATTGATACCGTTATTCATTTTGCAGCTGAAAGCCATGTTGATCGTTCAATTGTGGGGCCTGAAACATTTGTAAAAACAAACGTAATGGGTACCTTTACCCTACTCGACTGTGCAAGAAATTACTGGACAACAGACGGTGCAAAAATGCGAGATGATGTTCTATTTCATCATGTAAGTACCGATGAAGTATACGGTTCACTTGGAGAGACCGGCTATTTTTTAGAAACAACACCATACGACCCTAGAAGCCCTTACTCTTCTAGTAAGGCAGGGAGTGACCATCTTGTTATGGCATACCATCACACGTATGGAATGCCTATTACGCTATCAAACTGCACCAACAATTATGGCCCATATCAATTCCCTGAAAAGCTCATACCTTTAATGATTATGAATATTAAAGACGGTAAGAGCCTTCCTGTTTATGGTGATGGTAAAAACATACGAGACTGGATTTATGTAGAAGATCACAATAGAGCCGTATGGCAAGTAATAAACGATGGTATAAATGGAGAAAAATACAACATTGGTGGGGAAAATGAGTGGGAAAATATACAACTTTTACATGAACTTATTGCTATTATCTCGAAAGAACTTATCAATAAGGGTGTAGAAAATCGTAGTGTAGACGATATAAACAAAACCATTACATACGTAACAGATCGACCAGGACATGATAGACGATATGCCATAGACTGCACCAAAATTAAAACACAACTTCACTGGGAACGAAAAATGACCTTTGAGCAAGGTTTATCACAAACAGTTAAATGGTATTTAGATAACGAGCAGTGGATTTTAAACATTCAGTCCGGTGAGTATAAGAGATGCATTGAAAAGAATTATAAAAATAGGTAAAATATCATTATTATTTATATATTTTTATTATAAATAAACTATAGCTAAGAGGATAAAAGACTTGCAAATAATAAATGCATTTTGGGAAAAACGAAATTTAGGAGTAAATTGTAACGAAATAAAAATCGATTACAATGATACCCCAGATCTTATTAAAGAAAAATTACAAACAAATGAGACTGATTACACCGTTGTAAAAGTTTCTACAAACAAACGCGATATATTATTTTTACTCTCAGAGCTGGGTTATACATATGTTGAAACCAGTATTAATGTAGTTCATGACTTGAAGCAAATATCGCTTAACCCCATTCATCAAAGAATTATGGACTCTATTTCATATACTAAAATGAATGAAGCCGACATTGACTTGTTATTTTCAGAAATAAAAAAAAACATTTTTACTTCAGACAGAATTTATTTAGACCCATCTTTTACAAATATGCAAGCAAGTACACGATACATAAATTGGATTAAAGATGAAGTAGAAAAAGGTACAGAGTTCTATAACTTGGTGTATAAAGATAATGTTATTGGTTTTTTTGCTTTTAAAGATTTGGGTAATAATGTTTGTTACCCTTTTTTAGTTGCTCTTTATGAGAAATACTTAAGTTCAGGTTTAGGGTTGTGCACCATTGAGAAACCCCTTCAATTGGCAATAAATAGAAACTATTCTAAAATGTCAACGTATCTTTCTTCAAATAATACAGCCACTTTTAATGCCCATCTATTACTAGGGTTTACAATAAAAAATATGGAAAGTGTATACATAAAACACAAAAAGATGTAGGAAAAAAATGATAAAAAAAAATGTATTTATTACAGGTACAAATAAAGGTATTGGCAAGGCAATTTTACTAGAATTTGCAAAAGAGAAAGCGAACATATTTGCTCATACAAGAAAAGAAACACCTGAATTTATATCTTTATTAGAAGATATTCGAAAAAAGTACGATATAACTGTTACCCCTGTATATTTTGATATGTTAGATACTCAAAAAATGAAAGATGAAATAAAAAATCTATACAAAAACAAAGTTCATATTGATATTTTAGTGAATAATGCAGGTATGGCGCTGCTAGGTTTATTTCAAATGATGAGTATAACAAAAGTGAAAGAAGTGTTTAATGTAAACTTTTTTTCACATCTAGAGTTAACACAACTGGTTTTAAAAAGTATGACTAAGCGAAAAAGCGGCTGTATAATAAATGTATCTTCAATATCTGGAATTGACTTGAAAGAAGGAAATACAGCTTATGGTTCATCAAAGGCAGCAATCAGTGCATGGACTAAAGTATTAAGTAAAGAACTTGCTAGGTTTAATATTAGAGTTAATGCCATTGCCCCTGGTATTATTGACACAGATATGACTGCCAGCATAGAGCAGGGCTCAAAAGAAGATTCAAGTATAAATTTTTTAATGAATAGAAAAGGAACTCCAAAAGAAGTAGCTGATGTAGTATTATATTTAGCATCAGAAAAAGCGTCATTTATCAATGGTCAAATTTTAAGGATTGATGGTGGAGAAAAATAGAACAAATATAACAATATAAGAGGTAAAAAATGAACAATTTAGAAAAGTACACAAAAGTATTTACAGACACATTTTCAATTAGTGCAGAACAGGCTACAAGCCTTGAGTATCAAGCAATTACTGAATGGGATAGTGTTGGGCACATGAATTTGGTGGCTTCATTAGAAGAGGCATTTGATATAATGATGGATACAGATGATATTATTGACCTAAGTTCTTTCGAAAAAGGTAAGGAGATTCTTACAAAATATGATGTGGAACTTTAAAGCTTTTTCTAAAGACATAGTAGCAATTACAGAAGATGAAAGAGTTATTACCTATTCAGAACTTCAAAATCTATCAGATACATTGCTAGAGAATATTTCAGAGAGATGTCTGGTATTCAACTTATGCACAAATACTCTGGGGTCTTTGTTAGGTTACGTATCTTTTATTAATAATAATATAGTTCCATTGATGCTTGACGTAGAGCTAAACAAAGAACTACTTGATAATCTTATTACAACATATAAACCAGCCTATTTGTGGGTCCCTCAAAAAAAAGCCACTATTTTTTCAGATTTTACTGTAGTATGTTCAATTGAAGGGTATTCTCTACTTAAATCGAATTTTAGCAATTCGTACAAGATTCATGAGGATGTCGCATTACTGTTGACTACATCTGGTTCTACTGGAAGTTTTAAGCTAGTAAAACAAAGTTACAAAAACATAAAATCAAACATGATGAGTATTGTTGAATACTTAAATCTTGATAAAAATGAGCGCCCAATTACAACATTACCAATGAGTTATACATATGGGCTATCAATTATTAATAGTCATCTTACTTGTGGAGCAAGTATAATACTTAATGAAAAAACTTTGATGCAAAAAGAATTTTGGGCTACATTAAAGAAATTTGAAGCAACCTCGTTCGGTGGGGTACCATACATCTATGAAATGTTGTATAAACTTCGTTTTTTTAGAATGGATTTACCAAAACTAAAAACTATGACACAAGCAGGCGGTAAATTGTCCTTTGATTTGCATGAGAAATTTGCAAAATTTGCAGACGAAACTGGTAAAAAATTTATTGTTATGTATGGTCAAACTGAAGCAACTGCAAGGATGTCATATTTACCTTTTGAAAGGTCAATTGAAAAAGCAGGTAGCATTGGAATTGCTATACCTGGCGGAAATTTTGATATAGTTGATACCGATGGTAATCCTATAAATGAGCCTAATACAGTTGGAGAATTACGTTACATAGGTGAAAACGTAACACTTGGATATGCTGAAAGTAGCGAAGATTTAGAAAAAGGTGACGAGCGTAATGGAATGCTGGTTACTGGTGACATGGCTAAATTTGATGAGGATAACTACTTTTATATTGTTGGTAGAAAAAAGCGTTTTCTTAAGATATATGGTAGCCGGGTGAATTTAGATGAGACAGAACAATTAATTAAGCAGTATTTTAATGGTATAGATTGTGTTTGTGCCGGTATTGATGATGCTTTATATGTGTTTATTTTAGATGTTACTATACTTGAAGACGTTTCAAAGTTTATACACGAAAAGACAAGTATAAATAGAGCTGCAGTAAAAGTTAAAGTAATATCTGAAATTCCGCGAAGTGAGTCAGGGAAAATTTTATATCCTAAGTTGGATCAGTACTATGATTGAATATCAAGATATATTAAAGCATGAACCCTTTTCATTAGAAAAAAATAAAAAGAAGAAACTACTCACTCAACGTTTATTAGATTTGACTATTTTTCATTATAACAATTGCTCAGAATATGCAGATATGTTAAATAGCATAAATTTTGATGCTGATAAAATTTATACATATTCTGACCTACCCTTTTTACCTGTAAGCTTATTTAAAGAGTTAGATCTTAAAAGTATTAAAAATGAAGATATTTTTAAAATTATGACCTCTTCAGGAACAACAGGGCAAGCAGTATCTAAAATTTATTTAGATAAGAAAACAGCATCTAATCAACAAAAAACACTTGTAAATATTGTAAATGAGTTTACTGGTAAACAAAGACTTCCTATGTTAATTATTGATAGTCCAAATGTTGTTAAAGACAGAAATATGTTTTCAGCAAGAGGTGCAGGAATTTTGGGCTTTTCAATATTTGGCTCCGATAAAATGTATGCACTTAATGATGACATGAGTATTAATTTTGAAGATATTCAAAGTTTTTTACAAAAACATAGTGGTAAAAAAATACTAGTTTTTGGTTTTACATTTATGATTTGGCAACATTTTTATAAAGAATTATTAAAAAACAATAAACATCTTGATCTTTCAAATGGAGTATTAATTCATGGTGGGGGATGGAAAAAACTCATAAGCGAAGCTGTTTCACCTAGTGACTTTAATAAAAAACTTCAAGATGTTTGTGGGCTCAAAGACATTCACGATTACTATGGAATGGTTGAGCAAACTGGCTGTGTGTATATGGAGTGTGAATATGGTCACTTACACGCAAGTGTGTATTCAGATATCATAACTCGTAGGCATCTTGACTTTAGTGTTTGTGACTATGGAGAAAAAGGAATTATACAAGTTGTATCATTATTACCTGAATCCTATCCTGGGCATAGTCTATTAACTGAAGATGAAGGAGTAGTTTTAGGTGAAGATGACTGCCCTTGTAATAGGAAAGGAAAATATTTTAAGATTTTTGGCAGATTAAAAAATGCTGAAATAAGAGGATGTAGTGATACCTATGCAAGCAAATTGTAGTGACATTAATTTTTTAGTTGGTAATCAAGATATTATTATAAATTCAAAAGACATTTTTCCTCTAAAACCTTTTGATAATGAAGTTATTAATTTTTTTAATGCATTATCAAAAAAATTAATGACTGATGGTAAAGCATATCCGGATGTGATTACTTTTGCCTTTTGGTGCAGAAATGCAGCACTTATTAAAGAAAAAGAAAAATACTTAGACTTAGACTTGCGTATGGGGAGAGGCATAGCATTACACATAACCCCATCAAATGTTCCGGTGAATTGTGCATTCAGTTTTGCTAGTGGGTTGTTAGCAGGAAACATAAATTTAGTAAGAGTACCCACAAAAAATTTTGAACAAGTTAATATTATATGTACTTCCATTAATAAAATCTTGCAAGAAGATTTTCAGAAATTAAAAGATTATATTTGTTTTTTTAAATCACCTCAAAAAAAAGAGGTTAATGACTATCTTTCTAGCTTATGTAACTCAAGAATAATATGGGGTGGCGACAATACAATAGCTGAAATTCGTAAATCTCCCATTCCTTCACGTACAAATGAAATTACCTTTGCGAATAGACATTCGCTTGCAGTTATAAATGCTGGTACATACAATGACCTCAACAATAAAGAAAAATTTATACAGGATTTTTATAACGATACATACTATTCAGATCAAAATGCTTGTACATCTCCTAGATTTATTTTTTGGCTTGGAAGTAATTCTGAAATAATTGATGCAAAAAGCGATTTTTGGTCCCGTTTACACACACTGGTAAGAGAAAAATATGTACTAGAACCTGTACAGTCAGTTGGAAAGCTTAGTGCATTTTATAAGTTATCTTCAAAATTTCAAGCATTAAAAATAGAGCAAAATGATGAATATATTACTAGAATTAATCTAAAAAAACTAACAAACGATATAACACAGTATATGTATAATAGTGGTTTCTTTATTGAATATGATGCAAAATGCCTTTCCGATATCTTACCTATTTGCAATAATAAATGTCAAACAGTTTCTTATCTAGGCTTAGAAACGGCTCAAATTGCTGTTTTTTTTGATAATAACAGACCTTTTGGAATTGATAGATTTGTGCCTATTGGAAAAACGATGGATTTTTCTTTGGTTTGGGATGGTTATGATTTGATTCATAGTTTATCACGAAAATACTCAATATTGTAGTTCAAAATAAGGAAGTAATTAATGATATCTTTTGTTATTCCATGTTATGGGTCACAAGATACTCTTACTAGTGTGGTGGAAGAAATCTGTATTTTAATGAAATCAGCAGATAGACATGACTTCGAAGTAATATTAGTAAATGATAATTCACCCGATGACGTCTATTCTGTAATACAAACATTAGCTAAAAAGAATGACAAAATTAAGGTAATAAATTTAGCAAAGAATTTTGGTCAACATGCAGCTCTCATGGCAGGTTATAGGTGTGCGCTAGGTGAGATAATTGTTTCCGTAGATGATGATGGACAAATACCCATTGAAGAGACATTTAAACTTATTAGTAAAATTGAAGAAGGATTTGATGTTGCATATGCAAATTATCCTGATTGTAAACGTGGTCTGTTTAGAGCCTTGGGGAGTAAAATTAACGATGTAATGGCTCAGATTATTTTATCTAAACCAAAAGAAATTCAAATGACTAGTTTTTATGCAATGAAAAAATTTATTGCGACCCAAATGAGTAATTATGATAATCCATATCCATATCTGAGTGGATTAATTCTAGCAGCAACAAAAAATATCACATCAGTTCCTGTCAATCTAAGAGAACGAGCGAGTGGAAAATCAGGGTATACACTTAGAAAGCTTTTTTCCCTCTGGCTTAATGGCTTTACTGCGTTTTCAGTTAAACCACTTCGTATAGCTTCCGTACTTGGTTTTATTTGTGCTACACTAGGTTTCGCGTATGGAATATATACCGTAATTAATAGATTTATTAATCCAAATGTTCCTATGGGTTATAGCTCCATGATGGCAGCAATACTTTTTGTAGGTGGAATGATTATGCTTATGCTTGGACTAATTGGTGAATATGTGGGAAGAATATATATTAGTATAAATAATTCACCACAATATGTAATAAAAGAAACAATCAATATTGATTTAAAAGAAAAAAGAACTTAATACAATGATAAGTAGCAAAAAAATAAAAGTGTATGCCATTCTTCATCTTATGCTCTTTATTTATTCCTTTGGAGGAATAGCATCAAAGACTGCTTCTTCTCAGCCTTTTTTGTCAATAAATTTTTTTGTTTTTTATGGCATAATGCTTTTAATTCTTTTTATGTATGCAATTTTTTGGCAGCAAATATTAAAACATATTCCACTTACTATTGCTTTTGCAAATAAAGCTATTATAATTATTTGGGGAATTCTGTGGGGAAATATTCTTTTTGGTGAAACAATTTCACTAAAAATGATTATCGGAGCAATTATCATAATTGCAGGGATTTTATTAGTGGTAACAGATAATGAATGAATGGACTTTTTCTATATTATATGTTTTTGCTGTTTTTATTTCGTCAATATCGCAAGTTATGCTAAAGAAAAGTGCAAATAAAACTTATGATAGTAAAATAAAGGAATACCTAAACCCTTACGTGATTATTTCGTATACCATGTTCTTTAGTGCAACTCTCTGTACAGTGCTTGCTCTAAGATATATACCTTTGTCTTTTGGAACTATATTTGAATCACTTGGATATGTATTTGTTTCTATACTAAGTGTAATTGTATTGAAAGAGCGCGCGGGTAAAAGAAAAATACTAGGCATGAGTCTAATTATTTTAGGTATCTTGATTTATTCTTTATAAGATAAATTAAATTATTAAGTCGACTAGCAGATAAAAGGACTATATAACATGATTCAATCAAAAAACACAAACTACTTACCCACACTAAGCGGATTAATAATTTCTGCTTGTTTATTGGTATTTATTACATACAATATCTTTAATTATGGAACTGCTTTTGATACAAGGATTATTGTAACATCTTTTACTATATTTTTAGTATGGCTCGTATCATTTATTCTTACTATTCGCAGAACAAGTATTAATATAAAATCATTACTTATTTCTATTTTTCTACTAGCAATTTTGTCATTATTTTTAGTTAGAGTAATTTGGTTTTCTGGGTATTTATCTCTAGATCCTTATACGCAGCTAGTTGAAGGCAAAACACACATTGATACAATGTTTCACTCAACACTTGCACGCACTTATTACGAATATGGTGAAACTTCAATACTGGCAAATGGAATACATGAAATAAAATACCACACCGGAAGCCATGTAATACTGGGAGCTGTTTCGTTATTAACGAACATACATATTGTTTTTGTTTATTGCTTTATTTATCCAATGATTTTTTTGCCATTGTTCTTTGTATTGATTCAACATGTAGCATTTAAACTAAAATATTTTTTAAGTTCAATAAAAACTTTAAATAATATAGATTTATTTTTTATTATACTTTTTTTTATACCTCTCTTTAATCCATCTGTATATTCTAATTCTGGTATATGGATAGAAAATTACTTTGTTAGTGAATCTTTTTTAGTTGCCAATACGTTTTTACTACTTTTTTTTAATTTATTTATTTTTCTGAAGCAAAAAGAGTTTTTTAAGAGTTATTTAATAAAAAGAGTTTGGTATCTTGTAGGTATCCCTTTAGGATTCACACTTATTTCATATTGTAAAATATCAACAGGTGCTATTTTACTATGCGGAATTGGATATATAAACTTTAGAAAGAATACTTCCTCAATAAAGCACTGGATATTAAATCTTTGGTACGCAACTATTTTTCTAATATACTATTTTGGAATTATTGGAGGAAGTACAGGAGAAACTTCAAGTATTGAGCTATTTAGTTTTGCTAAAGAAAGAATTTCTACAGGGAATTACTTATTTCACATATTGTTTTTTTCATTTTTTACATTAACAACTGCTCTTTATAAAATGTGGAATTTACATATACTGAGTGATTTAATAAAAAATAAAACAAACATTATAGAAGAGTCATTAATTATTGTAACAGTCATAGCTTTTTTACCTGGTCTTGTACTATATATTCCTGGTGGCAGTGCGGCATATTTTACAATGGTGACACCAGTTATAGGAATTGTGTTTTTTATTGCGTATGAAATACCTCAAACTATAGTTAATTTATGTAAAAAAGGAATCATGACTCAAATTGCTACGAAACTATTAGTGTTATTGCTATGTTTTACTTTTATAATTAATATAAATGTAGTTGGTTTAGCAAGAAGTTTTTTAAGAAGAATAATGTTATCCGAAAACTATGTTCAAGCAAACTATGAAGCTGCAAAACAAGATATAAAGAATGGTAATGTTGTGAATGGCTCATTAGATATTGCTAAAATAGCTTTATTTAATAGCACAACTATATCTAATAATATTGTTAAAAACTTAAAATATCTTAATTCTTTGCCTGCAACTCAAAAAAAACAAGCTGTAGTTTTTATTGATGATACATGCGAGCTTTGGAAGAAATACAACGATGGAGATACTATACTATTTTTGATTTCTGCATATACTGGGATACAGACATATAACTTGCTTTTTTTGAATCACGAAAAAATCCCTACATATCAAAATAGTACACAATCTTTACGATATAGGAAAGGTTATGCTCTTATGAACATTCCACTACTTGAGAAAAAATTATTAATAGAGGAAGCAGTAATACAAGCACAGACTGAAGGATATAAGCATTTATATTATTACTCTGGAGATGCTGTAGAAGAAATGATGTTATAGTTTTTACTTTTAAACAAAATAGCTTTTACTAAAATCTTTTAAAGCAGAGCAAAAAAGTTAAACATTGAACATCTATACCAAGGAGTAACTGATAAATTATCTTTAGCCCTTGATATATGTAAACAATTTGGTGTAAATATAAATGAAACAGCACATATTGGTGATGATGTAAATGATTTAAATTTTCAAAAAACAGTAGGTTTTTCATGCTCACCTATAAATGCACCTGAGTATGTTAAAAACAAAGTAAACTATGTCACACGCATTGAAGGTGGAAAAGGTGCATTTAGAGAATTTATTGAATATATATTAATTAATTCTACAAGGCTTATATAAAGAGAGGTTTAATATATGGGTATACTAAAACGGATAGCTAGAAAACTCAAACATATTTTTAATAAAATATTTAAAATTCAAAAAAAATCATTAACAAGTGAAATACAATCATTAACAAGTGAAATACAATCATTAACAAGTGAAATACGATTATTAAAAAGCGATTTAATTACCATACAGAATATTTCGATTCCTGCGGCACTTACTCATGGCACTGTTTTTAACAAATATAAAAATATTCATAATGATCGATATATTGTTCTGTTAGGTGCTGGTCCAACGCTAAATAAATTTACACCTATTGAAGATGCGATTTATATTGGAACAAATAGAACATTTAAATATAATAAAGTAATATTAGATTATTTATTTATACAAGACTTACTTGTAGGTGATAACGATCAAGAGCTTGCAAATGAATATGGTGGTATTAATTGTAAAAAATTTTATGGTAGACATTATTTAAATACGCCAATTTCAATGACTGATAGAGATAAATCAAAGGCAGAGAGTTTTTACTTTATCGACCAAAAAGTCCCGTGTAATACACTCGTCGATTTTAATCCAGATATTAGTACAAGACCTTTAAATACTTGGTCTTCTATTATTTTTCCTGCACTTGAATTTGCTCTATGGACAAATCCAAAAAGAATATATATTGTTGGTTGTGACTGTACATCTAATGAACATTTTGATGGTACTACCTTTAAATTATATGTAGAGAATGTTCTGTATGGCTGGAATCACATGAAAGCTTTCATACAATATCATTATCCTGATACAGAGGTTATTTCAATAAATCCTGTAGGATTAAAAGGTTTATTTAAGGATGAATACACAGAGGATAATTGGGACTCGTCCCCTCCCCGCATGCCCTAGAGCAATAATTGATAATGATGCTATGATTAGAGCAGGGGTCGTTGTAACAAAGGATGTTAAATGCTACGCAATTGTAGGTGGAGTTCCTGCTAAATTAATTAAGTACAGGTTTTCAAAAGATGTAATAGCATAATAATAAATATAAGTTCAATAAATTAAATTAAGACGGGTATAGTGAAAATATACAGTAGAAATAATCAATAGCCATTAGTTAATATCATTACAGTAGCTTATACTGCTTTGACACAAATGAAGCAATGCAAAATATTTTAAAATCTAATACTTTTCATATTGCACCTAAGCAAGAAGAAGGTATTGGTATGACTTTTTTAGAAGCTATGACAATTGGGAAGATTGTAATTGCAAAAAAAGCTCCTACTATGAATGAATATATTATACACGGTTGTAACGGTTTCTATTTGATGTAAACACTCCTATCACAATAGAATTTAAGAACTTGGTAGCTATTGTAAAAAACGTTAAAGGTATATTAATAAAGGTTATGAAACTTGGCTTGAAAACAGACACTCGATAATTGATTTTATTGAAAAAGGCAGGGTACGCCTGTATTTAGCTATATGTATTTTAAATATTGTGTTAATAAAAAGTGTAAATGTAAATAAAATTTCACAAAACTTTCTAACAATTAGTGAGGAAAAATGAAAAAGAGTAATAACAAAAAAAAGAAACCATTAGTAACTATAGTTACCGCTACCTATAATTTGATAGAAGCGGGTCGAAAGGAAACATTTCTAAGAATGCTCAGAAGTATTAAAGAGCAATCTTACAACTATATTGAACATATTATCATTGATGGTGCATCAACAGATGGAACAATAGAATTTTTAAGTGAAAATAAAGTTACCTTTTACTCAGAACCGGACACTGGGCTTTACAATGCAATGAATAAAGGAATTAAAAAAGCAAAGGGTGATTATATCCTTATATTGAATTCTGATGACTACTTGAATCAACATGGTCTATCAGAAACATTTAATAATTCAAAATTTGACTGGCAAGATGCAATTTTCTGCTCTATAAACAAAATTGACTCAATTACAGACAAGAAGATAGCTACAATTTTACCGTATAAAATTGATCATTCTGTTTATTTTACTATTCCTCAACCGCATCCATCAACCCTTTACAAGAAAACCGTACATGACACAATTGGTCTTTACAATGAGAACTATAAAATAGTTTCAGACTGGGACTTTTTTCTCAGATTTTGTGAGAATAAATCGTTTACAAGTTGTAATTTTTTTCATGCTATAAACAATTTTAGTACAGGAGGTGTTTCAGATAGTCAAAGCACAGATGAAGTTAAAAAACATCTTACAGAACGTGCATCTGTAATTTTAAAGTCTTTTTCTGAACTAACAAAGGAACAAGCTCTTTTTTGTGCTGAAATGCATTGGAAAGCTGCCGAGGAAATAGAAAGTTATTTTTCTCAATTTACAATAGATACTTTTTCATCAAAATTCATAGAAGCATTAAATGATTTTTATAAGACCAAACTCTCATTATTTGAAAAAGAAAAACAAATAGAATGGAAAACTATCCCTATTTCAAAAGAACAGATGATAAGTAATCTTCATACTTTACATCCGCTTGAGTGTCCTGCTGGAGAAAATGTGATTAATATATGTATGGCGAGTGATGCAGGATACGAAGGCTGTTTGTATGTAGCAATACTAACCATAATTCGAAATAGTAGCACTCCCTATAAATATAATTTTTATATACTTGATGGAGGAATAAAATACAAAGAGAATTTTTATGATTTGCAAAATAAACAAATATCTATTACTTTTGTAGACATGACTAATCAATTTATTAGTACTTATGAGTCAAGACATTTAACTAAAGCAGCATACTATAGATTAGCAATTTTTCTGCTTTTTAGAGATTTTAACAGAGTTTTATATTTAGACGCAGATAGTTATATCCTTTCGGATATAGCAGAACTCTTTTTTACTGATTTGAATGGAAAAAAAATTGGAGCCTCTTTGGACTCACTAGTATGGCAAGAAAGTTGTCGCAATATGCCTGTAGTTCATGATGGATTTACTGGTACTAATTTAGAATACAAAAAAACAGTACTTAATTTTTCAGAAAAAAAAATCAGTAAATACTTTAGTTCAGGTGTAATCTTGTTTGATATACAATCAATTAATTGCATAGAAAGGCAAACTGATTTAGATTTGCTTCTGACAAAAGATTTTTTTACTCATGACCAAGATATTTTAAATATTTTATTTAATGAGGAAGATACCCATATTATCTCACGAGCTTGGAATTATTTCAATATACATAACCAAATTCAAGAATGTGATTTCGTTTTAACAGAGGAAATTGAAAAAAATTATTACTATTATGCTGATATTGAACCTAAGTTAATTTCATTTATTCCAAAACCATGGTCTTCTGAAAACGGAACTTGTGACTTTTCTAATGAATACTGGGATACTTTAAGAGAGACACCGTATTATGATAATGAAATATCAAAACTTAAAAGAAAATATTCAACGATTGTTACAGAGTCTGAAATGTATAAGTTTTTATTTATTTCATTTAAAATAACTAAAAGAAAAACCTATAGAGAAACTATACATATTAAGGGATTTCTATTTGGTTTTTTACCGCTTTTTAGCATTTCTGAAAAACATGTAAATTTTATTGGACTTAAATTTAAAAAACTATGAAAAAATTATTCTTTTCAGGTCATTCATACCATCAAAAAACAAAATCAAGTGAGTTCTTTATTGATTTTCTAAAAGAATATTATGATGTTACTGTTCATTTCAATAATACATGGGAAACTGGAGATGTATATAATATAAATCTTGTTACAAATGATTACGATATAGTGATTTTTTGGCAGTTAATTCCCTCAATAGATATTTTTAAAGATCTAAAACATAAAAATATTATTTTTTTTCCAATGTACGATGGAGTATCAAGAGACTTTAATTGGTGGTATCAATATAAGAATATAAAAATTGTAAGTTTTTCAAAAACTTTACATAACTTACTTGAAAAGTGGGGCTTTAATTCATTTTACATTCAGTACTTTATTAAACCACAAGAGTACAATCCAATCATCAATAATGAAGTCTTTTTATGGCAACGAAGAGAAAACATTAATGTTACTACGGTATTAAGATTATTTGAAAACAAAGATATTAAACTTCATGTTCATAAAGCACTAGACCCTGAGCATAATTTTACCCAGCCTACAAAAGAACGAGAACGTAAGTATAATATTACCTATTCAACATGGTTTGACACAAAAGAAGAAATGCAAAATCTAATAAAATCAAAAACATTCTATATAGCACCTAGAGAAGAAGAGGGCATAGGTATGACATTTTTGGAAGCAATGGCTATGGGAAAAATTGTTATTGCGAATAATAAACCAACAATGAATGAGTACATCAAAGACGGGTACAATGGCTTTCTTTTTGACTTGAAAAATCCTAAACCTATTGAAATAAAAAACATAGAGCAAATAAGTAGTAATGTGCAAACATACATTACCGAAGGTTATAATAGCTGGGAAAAAAATAAATATAGTATTATTAACTTTTTAAACTCAGAAGCTAGAAAACATAAGACTACTATATATAGTTGTACGTATTATTTAAAACAACAAAAAAAAAGGGTTCGAAAAGTCGTAGTACTTATTTTAATAAAATTAAAAATAATAACAAAAAAAACTAAAAAATATCTAAAGGTTGCTTTACAATTCTTAAAAATCCTATCAATTTCGGAAACTGATGAAATAAAAGAATTAAAGATTTTGGGTTTAGTGATAAAACGCAGAATAAAATAGGACAAAATAAATGATACCTATACCTACTCTATCTATTATTACTATTAATTTTAACAATAAAGACGGTCTTCAAAAAACACTCGACAGTGTTATTACACAAACTGAAACAGACTTTGAGTACATCATCATAGATGGTGCATCAACTGATGGCAGTGCAGAACTAATAAAAGAATATGCAGAGCATCCTGAATGCGGCAGAAAAATCACGTACTGGGTTTCAG
>CAYJPS010000033.1:0-23706 GCA_964372135.1 uncultured Treponemataceae bacterium
ATGCTTATTTCTATAATATTAGCGTCGTTCATTGCCTTTACATTTTCTACAAAGGTATTCCATGCATTTATAGAAACCATGCTTTCTTGTGGTATGTAGTCTGAATAGGCAATATCCCACGGCAATGCAAAAAGGCTTGCAAAGTTTGTGTTTAGAGGGTCTGTAATTTTTGCAGTAACTATTTCTATACTAGCCGTATCCACTAAAGGCTCGCCTGCAAGATTTACTAAGCTTATTTTTCCAATCTTTATTTCATCGGTAACTTCTATTTCTACGTTTTCTGTGTCTTTATCATTAAAGCGCACTCGTACATCCTCTGTACTAAGCGCGTTTACGCCATCTTTTAACTTTGTCCAGTCTCCAAGTAATGGCTCTGTATTTCTAAGGGTAATATCTGCAGTTGTTACATCCCACGCATCATTAAACATTTTTTCTATTAAGGTCTCATCCTCAGAGGATGCAAGTGCGTTAATTTTTGTAATGGTATCTTCTAGTAAGTAGCCTTCCAATAACTCGCCATCAATGTTCACAAATTTTATATTGCCAGCACTCACCTGTGAAATAACAGAAACAACTACATTGTCGGGGAAAAAGTCATCTACAGAATATACAATTTCCGCAGAAGAGTTTTTTTGTATTTGTTTTTTAAAGTCATTCCAATTATGTCCGTCTATAGTACTAGAAGAGGTAAGCGAAAAAACGTTAGAATTCCACTCTCCACTTAAATACGAAACAGAACTATCAATAGCATTAACTTTACCTTGCACAAAGCTAAGAGTCGGCCTTGTACTAGATGTAAGGGGCTCTCCTTTAAAGTTTACAAAGCTCACATCCCCAATAGTAACTGGCAGAATCTCTATAGCTGGAAAACTTGGAGCTTCAGGTGTCTCTGGTTGCGGGCAGCCTACAAAAAATAATGCACTTACTATAAGTATAATGCCTAAAAATTTTAATTTCATAAAATCCTCCAAAAGCAAAAAATTTTACTTTGAATTTATTTTATCATAGAAAATTTCCTTGCGCATGTGCCAAATGGCACATAGAAGGCATCTATTTTTGAACAATCGTTTAAAATTTTAAAGATAAAAAAAGGGCAAGAGAAAATCTCTTGCCCTTTGATATAAAAAGTAGTTTTTACTTCATTTCTTCATCAAAACAAACAGCAACCTTACCGCACTTTCCTGATGCCATAAGCTCATAAGCATCGCTCACTTTTTCAAGTGGGAAACGATGTGTTACCAAGTCTTCAGGATGGATTCCCCAACGTACTAGGCGTTCTACCAAGTCTTCCATTCTCCAAATTGATGTTACCCATGAACCGTACACGGTTTTTTGGTCATGAATCATGTCTGGGCTTGGGTTAATGGTCATTGTTCCACCTTCACCAATAAGGGCAATTTTACCCCATTGTCTTGTAGAGCGAACAGCTAATGCTCGGCCTTCGTGGTGTGCAGAACAGTCAATAGCTTTTTCAACACCTTTTCCGCCAGTCAAAGATCTAATTTTTGCTTCTGTGTCTTCACCCGGTGCAAAAACATAGTCAACAAGACCTTTTTCAAGGGCAAAGTCAGCTCTTTCTTTTATTCCTTCAACACCAATAAGCATAGATGCACCCATTGCTTTTGCAAGCATAAGCGCTGCAAGACCTACAGGACCAAGCCCTACAACTAGTACTGCGTCGTTTCCACTAATACCAATTTTTTCTATTCCTTCGTATACAGTACCAAAACCACAAGCAACTTGTGCACCGTCTGTATAGGTGAGTTCATCTGGAAGTGTAACAAGGTCTTTTTCATCTGCTAAGATGTAAGGAGCCATACCTCCATCACGTTGCCAACCATAGGCTGCACGGTGTGGGCTTGAGCAAGAAATTTGATAGCCCATTCGGCAGTCGTGACACACACCACAACCAGAAATGTGATATACAATAACTCTGTCACCTTTTTTGAACTTTTTCATTCCAGGTCCAACTTCTTCAACAATACCACAAGGTTCATGCCCCGCAATAACGCCTTGGTATCCTTCAGGTCCTTTTCCTAAGTGCTCGCGATAAATACAGCGAATATCACTTCCACAAATGGTAGAACTCTTTGTTCGAACTAAAACTTGTCCATGCCCAGGTGTAGGTATGTCAAATTCTTTTAATTCTGCTGTACTGTTCCCTGGTAGTACACCACCAATCATTTTGTTTCCTTTAATTAGTTCCATCTTTTTCTCCTTATATTATCAATTCTGAATCTTTTTTTTGTTCATCCACAGATTACGCAGATTACACAGATTTTTATTTTTTGAACTTTTTCGACCTCTTTGCTAAAATCTAAAACATTTAAATACCACAAAAATATATATTGTTGTTTTTCAATGTAAGAGGTAATGCAATATAATTTAAAACATGCAAGAGTAGAAATCCCACCAATCTGTGTAATCTGTGGTTCCCTCCCTTCTTCTTTTGCCCGCCACACTTCGTAATTACCTATTCATCCCACAAATCTTCCCAGTCGTTTGCTTCTTCCCATAAAAATACGTGACCTTTTACGAGCCTACATTTTTTATCAATTTTTGAAATTGCTTCCAATTCATCTTTTGTTAAAGGATCTTCCATCACAGCCTTAAAGTTTGCATCGATATTGCGTGGATTTGTAGAAAATGGAATAGGAATTGCTCCAAGCGCGCTTGCCCATTTTAAACAAATGGCTGCAGGGTGTACTCCGTGATTTTTTGCAATTTCTACAATTACTGGATCTTCCATGTCTACTGTATCATTTTCTGTTCTATCACGCTCTGGTCTTCCAGGAGAACCTAGAGGGCAAAATCCAATAGGTATCATACCATGATCAACAACATATTTTAAAAGTTCAGGTTGTTGAAAATGAGGGTGAAGTTCAAGCTCATTTACGTATGGCTTAATAGTTGCACAAGGCAAAAATTGTTCAAACTTTTTAATAGTCATGTTTGAAGTTCCAATTTTTTTTACCAAGCCCATTTCAACAAGCTCTTCCATTTTTCGCCATGTTTTTACAAAGTTTTCGTTTATGTACGGCTTGGCATCAGGGCTTCTCGAATCAACTGTGCAATGCGGTGGGTGATAGTTAGGAAATGGCCAATGCACCAAATAAAGATCAACATAGTCGAGCCCTAAATCTGAGAGTGTTTTTTTGCATGAAGGAATAACATCTTCTTCTGCGTGCTTATCATTCCATAACTTAGATGTAATCCATAAGTCTTCACGTTTTACAACACCTTCTGCAAAAAGCTTTTTAAGCGTTGCACCTATTACATCTTCATTTCCGTATACTGAAGCACAGTCTATGTGTCTCCATCCTGCTTTAATTGCATATTCAACCGCTGCGGCAATGCTTTCGTTACTAACACTGTCTGAGCCAAATGTGCCTAAACCAACCTTTGGTATATCGTTCATAATGTCTCCTTTGGATAATTTATAATGTACAATGTACAATTTATAATTAATATTTATGGCTATATAACTTGAAAAAATCTTCATATAATAAAAAATTTTTAAGGCAAGTTAATGTGTTTCATTTTTGTGACACACCCATTGTTAATTATTAATTATACATTATTAATTAACAATGCCAATGCCTTTTTTGCGTATAAACTATTCCATTTTGCGCAAAATCATGATATACTTATTCTATGAATATTGGACTCGACATTACCATAGACGATGCTTATGCACGGGGAATTGCCCGGGGCATTATACAATACACAAAGAAGAATAACGATTGGAATCTTTTAGGATCAGATTGGATGTTCTCATCAAATGTAAATAAAAAATTAGACGGTATAATTTCTCGTATTGAAAGCCAAGAACAAATACACCGCCTTCAAGAATACAATGTACCTGTGGTTGATATTGCGGGCGCATGGAAACATAATGATTTTTTTGAAGTTCATAACGACGAATTTGAAACAGGTCAAAAAGCAGGTAGATACCTTTTGTCACTGGGATATGTACATTTTGCTTGGGCTGGCGTTTCAAAGGTTCGATGGTCAACCTATCGTTACGAAGGCTTCCAAAATGTTCTTTCTCCAAAAGTTACAAAAATTCAATCATGCATAATTGAAAAAGATTTAGCGTGGTGGGAAAAGCTCGATTATGAGCTTGAGTTATTATGCTATTGGCTAGGCAGTTTAGAACGCCCTACCGCACTGTTTGCCGCAAACGATACAATAGGCTTAAAAATTACACATGCTTGCACTGCTGCCAAAATAAAAATTCCAAAAGATATTTCCATTTTGGGAGTAGACAATGAAGATATACTTTGCGAAATTGCAAACCCTTCTTTATCAAGCATACGAGTAGATTGTGAGTCAATTGGTTATAGAGCTGCGGAACTATTAAACAATCTAATGTACCCAACAGGTAAAAATTTCCAAAAAATTGCTCATCAAGTTGTTTCTCCTTTAAACATTGTAGAAAGAGAATCTACAAGGATTCTTATTGCAAAAGATCCATTTGTAGAAAAAGCCCTGAACTTTATAAAAAATAGAGCTCACAAAGGTCTTACGGTAAACGATATTATAAAAGAGATTCCTATTTCTCGGCGAAGTCTTGAGCAAAAGTTTTTTTTAGAAATGAAAAAAACACTCCATGATGAAATTATTGAAACAAAAATAGCATACAGCAAAAATCTCTTAAAAGAAACAAACAAGCCTCTAGACATTATTTCACTAGAAAGTGGTTTTGGCTCTCTCCAAAGATTTCATACACAGTTTAAAAAATTGGAAGGCATTACCCCTGGAGAATGGAGAAAGAAAATCTAATATTACATTTCACTCTTAATTCGTAGAATTTCATTTCGTAGTGCTTGCGCAAACAGAGTCTTGTCTTCTTGGCGTGCAAAAGTAGCAGTGGCAATGTCTGGAATAATTCCATCTGCCAATGTAAACAATTGCCTTGTTTCTCCCGCACCCTCTTCTGCTATTGCGGCAGTTGCATTTACTGGAACAAGTTGCGTAGCTTCACTAAATCCAGATTGCACAAAGCCAGAAACAAGCTCTGCGATAATCGATGAAGCTAACTCATTTTTTTTACCTGACTGCCTTGCTGATTGTAGTGGCGATTTTACATACGAAAACTCCATAACGACAATTGATGGTGCAACAAGATAGCGCGTTTCCCTTGTTCCACCTGATGGCATAAACCAAGGTGCATACGCATTTTTTGCGCCTTGCTCTAAAGCTTCATATGCACTAAAAGGTAAAAATGCGAAAATTGCACTATTGTTTGTCATCGCTCTTTCAATATCATCGCGAGTAAGGCTTAACCAAGATGAGCTTAAAAATCGTCGCCTTTCCCAAGTAACAATATACTGCAATGTATCATGCACTTGCGGAAGAGCAAAAAAAGCATCAAAAAAGCTAGTATCTATCGAATCACTCTTTTTAACTTCGTCTATTGATTGTTCTAAAAAGGCTTGCGCAATTTCATAATTTTCAATGCCATGCATTGTTTCAACCATCGAAGAAAAAAACTGCACTAAATCATCGTCATTTCCACCAGCACACAGTATTGGCGCTATGGCACTTGTTCCTTGTCTGTTGTCAAGAATTGTTTGCGCAGTTGCTTCTAAATCCGTAAAATTACTCGGAATTGAAAGCCCTAAATTCCTCAGCATATTGATATTGTATGAAAACTGAAAATGATCAAGCAATATAGGTGTTGCAGTTAACCTGTTTCCTGTTTTAACTGCTGTTCGAATAGAGATAGGCATAAGCAATAAATTGTTTGTTTTTGCGGTGCGCACATATGGAGAAATATCATCCATATTTTTACTATCAAAAGTAAAAAGAAGATTTTGCCTTACTGGAATTTGTAGCTGATCTTCTAAGGGTAATGCATCGTCATATATTACAGGTTTCCAATCGATATTACGCTGATTAAACCAATCTATAAGGGTCGCTTCAACATTTTCAGGAATCCCATAAAAGCCAACTTCCATAGTATTATATGCTGCCCCTGCTCTTAAATAAAAGAAAAGTGCAATCGAAATAACTGAAACCCAAAAGATACTTAAAATTATAGTTTTAATCTTCTTCATATTTTCTAGTATACCATAAAATGTTTAAAAGGTGTAAAAAATAGACTCACTCTTACTAAAACAAGGCTTCTGTTTTTACCTTATTACTTGTTGCGTTATCTACGAGCTTTTCAATAAGGGCAAATGCAAGTTCTGCTGCACTTCCTGGTCCTTGCGAAGTAATCAGATTTTCGTCTATTACTACCCGCTCTGCACTATGCCCTGAAAGATTTGCATTTGGAGCGTACTGTTTTAGCTTTTCCATTCCTGGATAACATGTAAAAGCCTTTCCATCCAACAAACCCAGTGGCGCCAATGCAATAGGAGGACAAGCACACATTGCTGCAATGATTTTTTTTTGCTTAGCCATTGTGGGCAAAAATTCTTTTACAAATGCATGGTTTGAAAGATTGATACTACCATTTAAACCACCTGGACAAAAAACGGCATCGGGAAAAATATTTTTATTGCATTCATCATGTATTACAGAATAAAGAATATCGGCCTCAATAACAATATCCCTTGAGCCAACAACTTTGGTTGTTTCATTCATACTCACAACACGTACAAAAATTCCAGCTCTTCTCATCAAATCAATAGGAAGAACTGCCTCCATTTCTTCAAATCCATCTGCAAGTAAAACAATTGCGTTTTTCATACTTGATATTATAACAAAATTGAGGTATTATGTATATATGAAACATGTATTGATTATAGATGCACCGCCCCTTTTTAGAGATTTTTTAAAAGAAAAACTTTCTTCTGTTGGCATAGAAGTTTCAATTGCAAATGGCCGTCGTGATGCCTTTACAAAAACAATATCATCACTTCCTGATTTAATACTTATCGACTTACAGGATTCCTTTAGTGAGCTCATGGACTTTTTGCAGAAAAAGAGAGATAATCCTAATGCTGTTTCAATTCCAATAATTTTAACAGGGCCTGCTTTAAGCCCGGATTTACTTGCTCAATTATTACCATTTAAAGTTATAAAATATTTTAATAGACCCATTAAATTTGATATTTTCTTTGATTCCATTGGACGGGTTATAAAAACTCCATTGTCAATTGATTCAACTCCAAGTATTATGGAAACGCACTTAAATGATAATATTATTTTTATAGAAATTGCACAGGGATTAAACCGTGATAAGATAGCGATGATTCGCTATAAAATAAGTGAAATGATTGATGCTAATAAGCTGTCAAACCCAAAAATAGTATTAATGCTTACAAACCTTACGCTCGGTTTTTCAGACTCTATCAATTTAGAACTACTATTAACTAATGTTATTAGCGATCAACGAGTTAGACATAAACACATAAAAGTTTTATCACTCGATTCGTTCACTCGCGATTTTGTACAGGGTCATGTTGAGTTTAGCGACCTAGAAGTAGTAGCAGATCTTTCAGGTGTATTAGCAACACTTATTAATGAAAGCAGTGACAATGACCTTACAGGTACAATTGCAGATAAAATATTAAGTGCAACCGATGAAGCGGGAGACGGATTAGTAGAAATGAGATTCTTCTCTGAAACAGGAGTATTAGATACAGAAGGTGATGAGCATAAAAAATTGCTCATTGCCATTGTTGATGATGATGCCGTCGTACGAACACTTTTAGAAAAAGTTTTTGCTTCACTCAATGCAGAAGTCGTATTATTCCCTTCAGGCTCTGAATTCCTTGCAGCAACAAACAAGAGAGTATTTGATCTTGTAATTTTAGATGTATTTATGCCTGGTATTTCAGGTTTCGATATATTAATGAATTTGCGCACGAAGCAATATCCAAGTCCAGTCATTGTATATTCTAATGCAACACAAAAGGCATCAGTTGTGCAAGCGCTGAGCCTTGGTGCAAAAAGCTATCTCATAAAACCACTTAAACCAGATGCAATTATTCAAAAAGCAATTGAAGTATTAAATGCAAAGGTATAATGAATGGGTGCGCCGGACAAAAATGCTGATACAATAGGCGGTCAATTTCTTGCTTCAACTATTCACGAACTACGCACCCCAATTCAAACAATAAGTGGTTCATTGGAGCTTCTAAGTGAAACAACTCTTACAGGCGAACAATCGGATTATGTTCAACAAATACGCTTTAGTTCAGACGTTCTGTTAACATTAGTAAACGACCTTCTTGATTTTTCAAAAATACGCTCAGGGAAATTTTCGATTGAATCTATCCCAGTAAATGTTGTTGAAATAACAGAGCAAACAGTTGAGCTGCTTGCACCTGAAGCTCATAACAGACAATTAGAAGTAATAACTGACATAGATTATACAATCCCGACCTCTATTATGGGGGATCCTACTCGAATAAAGCAAATTCTTATAAACTTAATAAAAAATGCAATTAAATTTACGTCAACAGGATACATTCAAATAATTTTATCGCAGCGAATAAATAATTCCACCCTCCTTTTTGAAGTACGAGACACTGGTATTGGCATTGCAAAAAGTAGGCAAAGTAAAATTTTTACTGACTTTTATCAAGTAGATGCTTCAATAACGAGAAATTATGGAGGCACAGGGCTTGGATTATCTATTTCAAAGAGCTTAGTGACCGCACTGGGTGGAAAAATAGGCATGAAGTCACAAGAGGGAAAAGGTTCTGTTTTTTGGTTTTCCATTCCTATACAAAAAGACATAAATTTTTCGACACGCTCTCTAATTGAAAATAAAATTAAGCTTGTATCACAATTAGACATTCCCGATAATACTTCTGTATTAATTGTAGATGATCAAAAAACATCGTTACAAAGCTTACACTCAAAATTAAAAACGCTTAAATTTAGCAAGATTGATGGAGCAACATCAGGGCTTCAAGCATTGAAGAAAATGAAATCCGCAGCAGGGAAGAAAAAACCATACACCATTGTATTTATTGATTTATTTATGAACTCAATGGATGGCTTAGAGCTTGCTCAAAATATTAGAAAAGAGCCATTATTAAAAAAGACAAAATGTTTTTTAATGATACCTGACGGAAAGGCTGATAGTAAACTAAAAGAAGAAGCGAACACATACTTTGAAGGTCTTATATACAAGCCAATAATGTTTAGGGCCCTTATAGGGCTACTATCAGGTTATTTTAATGTTCCTTCAGAATATGGCATTATTGACTCTGTAGAAGAGCTTCCAAAAAGCAATGAAAAGAAAAAGGCTGTATCCAATCAACTAGTTACAAACAAAAAAGTTCTCATTGCAGAAGATCATCCAATAAATCAAAAACTTATGAAAACTTTTGTGTCGCATTTTGGAGCAATAACAATTAGTGCTTCGAATGGACAAGAAGCTGTAGAGTGCGTGCAAAAGGACTCTTCTATTGATATTATTTTTATGGACATTCACATGCCAATTCTTTCTGGCGTTGAAGCAAGCAAGGCCATCAGAGACTTAGGTTTTAAGGGGCCCATTATTGCCTGTACTGCAAATAGTGATTTAGAAGAATTTAAAACCTATGAAAAAAATGGAATGAATGATATTCTAACAAAACCATTTAAGCGTCAAGAAATAGGTGATATACTAAAGAAATACTTTATGCAGCTGGAATACGATACAAAGTCAAAAACAAGTGCAAATACAGCCATAAAAACCTTGTTGGGTAAAACAGAAACAAAGAATTTCTGGGATTGGAAGGATTTTATGGATACCGTTGGAGGCGATATATCATTAGGGAAAGAATTGATTTTACAATACATTACCCAGACAACACAGTTTTTATCACTTGCAGATGATGCCGTAAGGCATAAAGATTATGTCAGCTTGACTTCCATCGGACACACTTTAAAAGGAAGTTCAGCAACCCTTTCCTTAGGTAGCTTAACTGAAATTGGGTCTGCAATTGAAAGAGCTGGGAAAAATAAAGATATGAAAACCATAACTCTAGGTTTGAAAACCTTTAATGAAGTATTTGAAAATTTCAAAATGTTTGTACAACCATAAAAAAGGATAAGATCTATGCAATACAACACAAACTATCATACACACTCAACATATTGCGATGGCGTACATAGCTTGAGTGAAATGGCAAAAGCTGCTTTTGACGCAGGCATAAAAGTACTTGGCTTTTCTGCCCATACCGCCTTTCCTTTTGCATCTTATTGGCACATGGAAGTAAACAACTATGAAAAATATTTTTATGACCTCGAAGTACTGAAAAAAGAATATGAAGGTAGAATGGAAATATTAGCAGGCCTTGAAGCCGAGCATTTACCGCCTATTTCATATTGTACAAAAAAAACCTACAGCAACTTCAACCTAGATTTTATGATTGGTTCAGTGCACTATCTTGTAGATTGTAATCCTATTAAAGGCGGAGTATTCACTGTAGATGGTCCAACAAAGGAAGTGTACGATGGCGTCCAAACCTATTTTAATGGTGATGGAAAAAAAGCCGTGCAAGCTTATTTTTCTGCTGAACGTGACATGATTCAAAATGGCGACTTTGACATAATTGGGCACATAGACTTATTTCGCAAAAGAAATGCTGAGCTAAAGCTCTTTGATGAAAATGATTCCTGGTATAGAAATGAATTAAAAGAAACGGCAAAAGTCGCGGGAAAAAGTGGGAAGGTAGTGGAAATAAACACAGGGGGCATGGCGCGTGCAAATCTTACAACACCATACCCCTCCCATGACTTTTTAACACTTCTGAAAGCTGAAAATGTGCCTATCACGATAAACTCTGACAGTCATAGCACAGACTCTATTATTACACATTTTGATGTAGCATTAGAGTTTGTAAAATCTGCAGGATACGAAACTACATACCACCTTTCACAAGGAAAATGGCATGAAAGCCCTATCGTATAAATAATCTAGCTGTTATAACGTTTTTGACGCTCATCCTTGCTTTTACAGTCTATACAAAGAACAGCATACGGAATAGCTTCTAAGCGCTCATCAGGTATTCGCTTACTACAGCGCATACACAATCCATATTTACCTTGTTCAATACGAGCTAATGCATTATCAATAAGACTTAAGCGATTCATTTGTTGTGATCCGACAGCCTCTAGCATCTTTCGGTCAATATCATCAGAAGCGATGTCTACAACATCCTTAGACTCCATGGTTTCAACAATTTCCCGAAAATCAGCATTATTTTGCATTAGGGTATCCATAATCTCTTCCTTAGACTCAACAAGCAAACCTTGCATTTTTTCTGTAAAATCTTTTTCCATTTAAGTAACTCCCCTAGTTGACAACAATCCTCATTCTGTTTAAAATTATATAGGTGATTTAAAAAAAAAGCAAATGTTTTTTAACATTTTTTATACTTTTTTTTCACTTTCCCGACTAAATCGGGGATAATAATCCATGGAGGAATTGTGGCTAAAGAAGAAGCAATTGAAGTTGAAGGTGTAGTAAAAGAGGCATTGCCAAACACTATGTTTAGAGTAGAGTTACAAAACAAACACGTAATTCTAGCTCACTTATCAGGAAAAATGAGAAAGCACTATATTAGAATTGTGCCAGGGGATCACGTAAAAGTAGCTCTCTCACCGTACGATTTAAATCGTGGAAGAATTATTTTTAGAGAAAAATAGCACTTCAGCTAAAACCATACTGCTATCTAACTGAATTACCCATTCGGTTTGTATAGTTATGTGTAGATTATGTACAAGCATTACATATAAAAAAAGGAATATAACACATTTTGTTACATTCCTTTTTTTTATTGTTTAGATCCGCCTATTAAACCAGCGATACTCCGCAGCGCACCAATAAAACCGTTAACAATGGCCGCAAGACAAAGAATTGGACCAATAGGGAAAAGCAAAAGCGAAATACGCAGAAACGATATCCCCGCTAAAAAGGTTATTCCGTAGCGAATAAGACCAAAAAAATGCTCTGTTCTCGTAAGTGGTTCTTGCTTTCGCTGCTGGTATGTGTAAGTTCTTCTATAACCACCGTTTACATCTGGCCGGGTTGCTTGTGAATACCATTCCCAAAAATCGTCCCCAAACGGATTTTGCCCATATCCTTGATTATAGGTTGAGCGCTGAGATTGTGCATACGCATCTGCTGAACCATACATGTCATACTGACTTCTTTTTGTTTCATCGCCTAAAACTGCATAAGCCGCACTTATTTCTTTAAACTTATCTTCATATTCTTTGTTTCCAGGATTTTTATCTGGATGATATTGAAGGGCGAGTTTGCGATATGCTTTTTTTATTTCATCGGCAGAGGCACTTTTTGCAACACCGAGCGCCGAATATAAATCATTCATACAGTAAAGATACTCAAATTTTTATGATATGGCAAGGGGTGAAGAGTCAAATTTTAATATATTTTACGCTTACAAACGTAATAATAGAAATTATGAAAACAAGCTCCTATTCTCAGCAAAGCTCTTGTCAAAAATTCTTGCACATTCCATCGTGTCTTTTTGACTAATAATGTCGCTTTCTAAATAACCATTTTCTATTCTTTCAATTGCATGGGCAATTTCATACTCAAAACCATTGCCTCGCTCAACTTCAAATATCTCTACCGTTCCATCATCTAAGCGCAAAGTTGCCTTATCAAGCACAAAAGGATCTTCTATAGTAATGATTCCTTTAGTGCCATAAATAATGCAATAATCATCAACATCACTTGCAACAGTGCTTGTTAAAGTGGCAATAGCATCAGAAAACTGCACTACAAGGCTTGTTGTAATGTCAACTTTTCTAAAGCTATCTGTTTGCATAATAGCTTTAGTGTCAACAATATCTTGTCCAACCAAAAACGTAGTATTTAATATAGAATACACACCAATATCATACAATGCCCCGCCAGCTAATGCTGGGTTTAGAATTCTATGATTTAGGTCATCAGGAGCTTTAAATCCTACGGTATAGTTTGCTGATGTTACCTTACCAATCTGCCCGTCGGTAATCCATTTTTTTGCTTTTGTAAGAGATGGAACAAAGCGCGTCCATAAGGCCTCCATTACAAAAAGGTTTTTTTCTTTCGCTCTAGCAAAAACCTCTTCTGCTTCATTTTCATGAAGTACAAGAGGTTTTTCACAAATGATATGTTTATTATATTCAATACTTAATAAAAGATTTTCATAGTGAAAATTATGGGTAGTGCAAATATACACACAATCAATATCTGCATCCTTTAACATGTCTTCGTAACTATCATAATAAGATGAAATATCTTTCTCTTTTGCAAAAGCTTGAGCTTTTCCAGTGGTTGCAGAGGAAACAGCTACAACTTCTGCATCATCAAGAAGATTACACGCATCAACAAACCTTTTGCCTATATTTCCAGCTCCAATAAGTCCAAATTTCATGATTTTCCTCACTTTATAGTTTGATTCGATTTATGCAGATTGAGATATTCATCATTTTGACCGTACGTGGAGAAATCCCTTTCTTAATAAGATCCTTCGACTTCGCTCAGGATGACATCTTGCTCAGAGTTGCACCTTTTACAGTCTGTGACATTCTTAAAACTTACTTTCCAAAGCCTCTTGATACTTCAAAAGCTTTTTTTGCAGCAGCTATTACGGTTCCTCTAAAACCTTTTTCTTCTAATGTTTCTAAGGCTTTGATAGTAATGCCCCCAGGAGAGCAAACGCCATCTTTTAAAACACCTGGGTGCAATCCTGTTTCTAAAACCATAGCGCCTGCACCTTTAAGCATTTGAGCTGCATACACATAGGCCTGTTTTCTTGTCATACCAAATTGCACACCTGCATCGGCCAAGGCCTCTATAAACATAAATCCGTAGGCAACCCCAGAACCGCTTAAGGCAGTAACAGCATCCAATAAGGGCTCCGTAACTTGTTCAACGATTCCTGCTTTTTGTAATAAACCACTCAATCTTTCAATGATTTTTATATCAACCGTAGTATCTGCGCTCAATCCAATCATTCCCTCACCTACATGACAAGGTGTGTTTGGCATTAAACGAATAACGCAAACAGTTTTTTTCAATTTTTCAGGAATACAGTCTTCAAGATCTTGAAGTGAAACACCGGCTGCAACAGAAACAATCGTACCTTTGAAGGCATCAACACCCTTAAAAAGATTTTCTATTGCACTTTTTATTACATAGGGCTTAACAGCAAGAATAATATATTCACAACCTTTACCAATTAAATCACTTTCATGTTGCACAGTAAGTGCCTGAATTTCATCGGCTATTTTTTCTGCCTTTTGAGAGGTTCTATTAAAAAGAATAACATTTCCATTTTCAACAGATTTTGCAACACCACGAATAAGTGCTCCGCCCATCTCTCCGCAACCTAATAGCCCAACTTTAACATTTTTCATATTTTTCTCCACTTTGCACAGTGTTAATCTTCGGAATAAAAAAGAGTCCCCGTTGCATCTCCAGACACCAAGCGCTCTAAAATTCTTTCGGTTGAGCCATTTGCTAAAATCATAGAGATACCATATTCTTGCACCTTTTCAGCAGCTTCAATCTTTGTTACCATTCCACCTGTACCAAAACTACTTTTACTATCCATGCTTATTTCTTGTTTTAACTTTGCAATATCTACTACAGTTTCAACAAGGCATGCATCTTTGTGTTCCTTTGGATTTTTATCATAGACGCCATCAATATCACTAAAAAGAATAAGCACGTCTGCACTCCACAAAATAGCGGTAAGTGCACTTAAATTATCATTGTCGCCTATACTTATTTCTTCAAATGAAACTGAATCATTTTCATTGATAACAGGTATAACTCCTTCGTCAACAAGGGTAAAAAGAGTATTTCGCATATTTAAAGTGCGCTGTTTGTCAGCAAAGTCATCCTTTGTGATTAATAGCTGGCCAATATGCATGCCGTTTTTTATAAAAGAATCAAGCCATTGTTTCATAAGCTCTACTTGACCTATAGCACAAAGAGCTTGTCTATAATGAATATCTTTTTTTCGGGTCCAGCGCTTTAAAGTAGAAAGCCCTGCAACCTGAGCTCCGGAAGAAACAATTACAAGCTGCTTGCCTTTTGACACAAGCTTTTCACACTGATTAGCAAAGCTATTCATCCAATCAATATTAATTGTTCCATCTTCTTTTGCGAGCGTATTTGAACCAATTTTTATTACTATTTTTCGAGCATTACCTAGTGTATCTGCTATGGTCATCGCACTAATCCTTCTGCATCTATGATATATTTAATGGTTGTGAGCGCTGTAAGGCTCATAGGACCGCGAGCATGGAGTTTTTGTGTACTAATGCCAAGTTCAGCCCCAAAGCCAAATTCTCCCCCGTCAGTGAAGCGCGTAGAGGCATTTACATACACACATGCCGCATCAACATTTTGTTGAAAATACTTTGCATTGCATAGTTCTTTTGTTACAATTGCATCTGAGTGCTTTGTATTATGCTCATTGATATGCTCAACAGCATCTTCAATAGTATCAACTATTTTTACCGCTACAATAAAATCTAAAAACTCAGTGCAAAAATCTTCTTCCTTTGCAAGAGATAATTTTGTTCCGTTTGCAATCGGTTTTAGCAAAGCAAAAGATTTTTCGCACGCCCTTATTTCACATTTTCCTTGTAGGCGATTAATAAGTTCCGGTAAAAATTCATTAGCGCAAGAAGAGTGCACCAATATGCTTTCAAGCGAATTACAAGTTCCTGGGCGCTGCATTTTACCATTTTCTGCAATATTCACAGCCATATCCATGTCGGCACTTTTATCAACAAAAAGATGACAAATCCCACTACCAGTTTCAATGACAGGAATGCGAGCGTTTTCTACAACCATTTTTATAAGCTCTGCGCCACCTCGAGGCAGCACAACATCTATTAATCCACGAGCATTGAGTATTTGCCCTACTTCTTCTCTATCTCCTTCAGTTAAAAAAAGCGCATTTTCATATTCAGGATTGATAGAAGAAAGACCTTCTTTTATGGCAAGGACAATAGCTTTATTTGACTCTAGTGCACTTGAACTCCCTCGCAGTAGAATTGCATTGCCACTTTTCCATGCTAGCGCAAAGGCATCAACTGTTACATTTGGGCGAGATTCGTATATAATGGATGCAACCCCTATAGGAACGCGCACTTGTCGAATATCGAGACCTTTTTCAGTTTTCCATCCGCTTGTTATTTCACCAACAGGGTCAGTTTGTGAAATAATGATTTTTATGCTATCGTTAATGGCATCCATTCTTGAATCATTTAACAAAAGGCGGTCTATTAGGCTCTCTTTTGTGCCTTTTTTGCGAGCATTTTCAACATCTTTTGCATTAGCAGTAAGTATCGTTTTTCTATTCTTATCTAGAGACACCATTACCGCTTCTAGTGCTGTATTTTTTTCTTTTGCAGTTAGATTTGCTATCTTTTTTGATGATGTACGTAACAACGTAAAAACTGACTCTTCTATCATATTTGACTCTTCCCTTAGATAGTAATAAAATCAGATTATCCTTTTAATGGTGTTTGTATCGCTACATGAATTGTAAACAAAAAAATCGGCGTAATCTGCGGATAAATTTTAATACTTTATTAATAATTTGCTAAAAACAGCATTCCAAGAATAATATATAGCCTTCCAACCTTTACATCCTTGGGCATTTCTTGGCTCACGCTCTTCAAAAACCACCAAAAAACTCCAAAACCAGGATCTATTCTGAGTGCATATTCTGAAAAATCGTCTTTTGTTGATAGTGGCCCAAACATCAAAAACACAGAATCATTTAAGAGTTCGAGAAAACTTTCATACACTTTTGCATATTCTTTATTAATTACAAGCTCACATACTTGGTCTAATTTATATAAAATTTGATCTTTTAATACTTCATCAGCTTTTTCTACCCACGTCTTTTGTATTAAAAGAGTAAGGTTATTATGAAAACTATCCACAAGTGTTTTTTCTACTTCACTTGTCGAGTTTTCTGCTAAATTTTCAAAAATTTCTTGTGCCCCAAACACTTCTGCTATAATTTTTCCGCCTCTAACAACATGTCCTTTCTTAGGATTTGTTACAACATCGTCCATTGCATGCAACACATCCTTTGTTAAGCACTGTTCTAAAAGGCTTTTTGAAAACAATGATACTTCCTTCATACCCTATAGGGTGCATGTTTCTGCGATTTTTGTCAATACCTTAGAAGGTAAAACAGCAGTATTTTTAGCTTTCTAACTTAGCTAACCATTGCGCCACATGGGCATCGCTTGGCATTCGCCAATCTCCTCTCGGAGATAAACTAATCGACCCAACTTTAGGACCATCGGGTAGGCACGAACGCTTAAACTGTTGTGTAAAAAATCGTTTTATAAATAGCGCCAACCTCTTTTTAATTTCATTTTTAGAAAATAATTCTTCCTTTGTGCCTGAATAAAAGGCGCATTCTGCCAAAAATTGTATTTTCTCAGGTGAAAATCCCCATCGAACAAAATAATATAGAAAAAAATCGTGTAAATCATACGAGCCTAGTATCTCTTCGGTCGATTGAACTTCTACTCCTTCTTTTGGTGGCAATAATTCAGGGCTTACCGGTGTTTCTATTATATCATGCAAAACATTCGCTAGCTTTTCTTGACCATCATCAGATGCAATCTTTTTATAGTACTTTACAAGGTGTCTTACAAGCGTTTTTGGTACAGACGCATTTACCCCATACATAGACATGTGATCTCCATTGTATGTTGCCCAACCAAGTGCAAGCTCAGATAAATCGCCCGTTCCTACAACAATGCCATTTAATGCATTTGCAACATCCATAAGAACTTGAGTTCGCTCTCTTGCTTGTGAGTTTTCATATGTAGCGTTATGAATATTTTTATCATGCGAAATATCAATAAAATGTTGCTCAACAGCATCTTTTATAGGAATTTCTTTTAAAGTAACACCGATTTCTTTTGCTAGCACACACGCATTTTGATAGGTTCTGTCTGTAGTTCCAAAACAAGGCATGGTTATTGCTACAATACCTTGTACATCTAATTTTAAGTGCTTAAAAGCTTCGACTGTAACTAATAGCGCAAGCGTTGAATCGAGACCCCCTGATAAGCCTAGCACAGCCGTAGAACAGTTTAAATGACGTAAGCGCTGCATTAAACCATTCGTTTGTATTTGTATGATTTCTTTGCACCTATGTGCAACAGCGTTTTGTTCGTTTGGAATAAATGGGTATGGATCAATATGTCTTTGAAGAGGCATAACCAACTCTGGCAGTTGAATATTCGTCAAAACGTATTCTTCGTCATGGCGGGCAGCGCATGATGAAAACGATGTGTTTTTGCGTCTTTCTTGCAAAAGCCTTTCTGTATCTATATCTGTAAAGCAAAAACTACTTTCTGAAAACGGGAGCGCTTCTGCTAAAATTGCGCCATTTTCACCTATAAGATTGTGCGAAGAAAAAACGACATCTGTAGTTGACTCTCCCTGGCCAGCATCAGCATATACATAAGCACACATAAGGCGAGCAGAATGTGAGGAGACCAACAATCGCCTATAATCGCTTTTTGAAACCGCTTCATTGCTTGCAGAAAGATTTGCAATTATTATAGATCCGTTTTGTGCATGTTGTATTGATGGTGGATTTGGTACCCATAAATCTTCACAAATTTCAACTGAAAAACGCACATCATTATTTGTGTGGGCGCAAAACATTTGATTTGTCCCAAAGGGCACTTCATATGCTTTATTTTGCATATCTTTTGCATGTGCCATTTTTATTCCTTCAAAGGCAGGGGCAAAATGACGCTTTTCATAAAATTCGGCATAGTTTGGGATATGTGTTTTTGGCACTAAAGCAACAACTTTTCCATCTGAGCAAACTGCCGCAACATTATACAAGGCATTCGCGTACGAAAACGGAAGACCCACAACAACACTGAGTGCCTTTTCGTTTGTTGCGTTTGCAATTTTTGCCAAAGACTTGAGGGCTTCTTCTTGCAACGAGCGTTGGAAAAATAAATCCGAACAGGTATAGCCTGTAACGCAAAGTTCTGGAAACACAACAAGAGAAGCACCCTCTTTATGAGCCTTTTCTATTAGAGAAATAATTTCTTTAGCATTTTTGTCACAATCCGCAACGCTTACCGTTGGGCTCGCACATGCCACACGAATAAATCCATACATAAAAGTATTATACACCTGAGCAAAAATAAAATCAATTATTAATTATGCATTATTAAATATTAATTACTTCTCCACATCCAGGTAAGCTCATGTTTATTATACTGCAAGTGTTGTACAAAGCTATTAGGGATTTTTTCAAATTCTTCTAGTAAAGCCCAGTCTGTTTCGCCTTGCATTTTAATAGTACAAATCATGTTTTTTATATTACCAGAATCTATCCATTTTTTTACCCATTCTAAAAGGCGGTCAGGATAACATATTACATCTGAAAAAATCCAATCAAATGTTCCAAGGTCTGTTGGGCTAAGTGTAAAAGCATCATGTTTTTTAAACTCTACAAAGGGATTTTTCATTAAACGAGTATCAAGTTCACTTCTGTCTACGGCAAACACAATGCAATCAAGTTCTGTAAGAACCCATGTCCAACCGCCAGGGCATGCTCCCGCATCAAAGCAACGTTCGCCCCTTTGAGGAAACATACCATAATGATGCTCAAAACGCAGCAAGGCTTCTTGCAGTTTTAAATATGCCCTACTTGGAGGATTTTCATGATCTTCTATGAGTTCTATATGGCCTGTTGGAAAAAGAGAGGTACTTTTTGGAAATACAAGGGCGGTATTTTTATCTATAAGAGTAAATACTCCCATGTCTGAATGCGGAACCGAAAAAGGAAAGGCTTTTAACTTTGTATTAACGTAAGGAAGCTTTTCTTGAATAAGGGTAGAGCGCCTAAAATGCTGATACGTATATTGTGACCAATTTCGCATTACATCTTTTAGAGCGCTTGCAGCCTGTGAAATTGATTCAAAATCTAGCTCCCACACTTCTTCAAAACATGTTTTTGCCCACCATGGTTTTGCAAAGGATTCACTTTTATAATACAAGAGATTTTCATATTCTATCGGCTCTGTGGTATAGCCAAAACGCCTTTCTAGCTCTTCTTTTAGAGCCCTTTTTTGCTCATCAAAGGCAAGATAGGCAACACCCTGTAATTTATCCATATTTTCCTTTTGTCATATTTAAATCCACAGATTACACAGATTACGCAGATTTTCATTTTTTAGTATCTAGTCTTTATTCCAAGAACCACAAAAAAATATAAATCAAAAATATTTATATTTTTGGCACGTATTTGTCTTTATGTTTTGTTACAATTCCTGTAGCATTTACCGATAGAAATCCCATAAATCTTTTAATCTGTGGTTCCTCATTCTCCCCCGCATTAATAATTATTCATTATTAATTATTAATTACTCTTTCACTGCCATGACCTTCCGAGTTTCGTCTATGCCAGGACCTACAATTCGCACAAAGTATATTCCGCGTGCTACAGCGTTTCCTGCATTGTTGGTACCATCCCATGTAAAATAATGTTCCCCAGCTGTTTTTCGTCCCCTGCTAAGAACTTTTACTACGTCACCATCTGCAGTAAGAACTGTTACATTGAGGTTTCCGTCCTTTGGCATAATAACTTCGAGCAATGTTTCTTCTTTTTCGTTTACATTAATAACATTATTGAGTATAGTTGAACCACCACGCTGCGTTTCATCGAACACTTTAAAGGCAAACATGCTAAAGTTCTGTAAGTCATCTAAGTCGGGGATATTTATGTGATAGAGGGAGCTCGTTACATTTAACTGCCCTGCTGCATTTGGAGTTTGTATTGTACCCATTTCAAATAAGAACTGCATTGTATCACCCGATGCGCGAGGAATATCGTTTGTTCCAATTGTAAAGGTATACCTATCGTCTGAACCACTTGAATGTGTAAATTCAGTTGCTCCCGTATTATAGCTTTCAGAGAATACTGATGCTGGATCAGTATAAGAAGGCATCCAGAATGTAATATTTTGCCCTGTTTCCTCTAAGTAGCGCTCAGCGTATGTTAAAGGAACTGCATTAGAGTCTATCCATAATGTTGGTGAAAGAAGCGGATTATCTAATGGTGCAACAGCGTTTTCAACCGCTACTTCCATGGTAATATCTCTGTGAGCATATAAACCTTTTGATCCATCAAAATTTAACACCGTAACATCCCCTGCTGTCGGAGGTGTACTAAAGTCAAAATCCAAAGCTCCCACTGCATTTAAAGGGTACACGGTATTTACCCCAAAGTAGGTAACTGGGGATAACCGAGCGGTGTTCATAGGGGCAAAGTTTGACCCGCGTATTCTCACAACTCCCGCTCCATCATTCTGTTTAAAGTACATTGAAAACAATTCATTTGTTTCTAACGGGCGACTTAAGTTAAATATGAGTCCCGTGGCAGTTTCGGTTTGAAATGCTATTTGTGTACCCGTTTCTGCTATTAGCAAAGATGGTGTACCATCAGCATTGTTAAAAGCAAGCGCTTCATGAATATTGCCTAATGTTGCATAAATTGGATCTATACCTGATAAGTCAAGTGCTTTGTTAAAATATACATACAATTGCTGATTATTTGCAACATATGGTGCTAACGTTAGTGTAATTTCAGGCGCTACAAGGTCTGAAGTACTAATATCAGCAGTTGCCATCCTATTGCCTGCCAAATCCGTAATAGTCCCAACAGAAGAGTCATACTGTACATCATAGCGAGGGAATGGATTTAGTTGTTCAGTCGGAACAAATGAAAGATACAAGGTATCATTTGTGGTTGCAAGACCGTCTATACCTTCAGCAAAGTAGTCATTTTCTACATATCTTTGTATACTATCACTGGTAATGTCACTTGCTAGAATGTTTGTACCTAGTTGATATATGCTAAATGCTGACTCTGCCCCAACTACGGTAGAGGCACGCAAACCACCCTGTGTCGAAGGTGATGCAGGTAATGCTGGATACACTGCAGCATAATCAGGTCGAGAACCACCAGCTGTATCTAAGCGAACTGTACCTCCATCCCATCCTCTCTCCCAAGAATTAGCCGCCGTTGGAGTGTTATCGTGTAAGTGCATTTCAAATCGTAAAACACGTGATCCCGCACCATCAGGAATACCTACCGCTTCAAACAACGAAGTAGCATCGTTAGAGTCTTCACGTGCAATTATTGGCTTTTGTGTATCCCATGGGCCATAGAGGCCGTCAAGTGCAGGGTCTGAGGCTAGCAAAGCATTAACCGTTGGTCTATTTGTCGTATCAAGATCTAGTCCATCTGCACCTGTAATATCAGGTACCCCGTAGAAATTTATTTGCCCGCTCGGAGTTGTAGCACTATCTATAAAGCCAGGATAATAGTTTGATGGTGTTGTGCTTCCCGGCACAAGCACCGTACCATCTTGATAACCTGCAATAGAAATGCGTACGCGGTGTGTTTGGTTTGCAATTGCAGAGGTTCCATCAACACTAAACCTTCTGTAAAAGGCATGTACCGTGTTATCAACAGCAGTGATAGCACCTGTATTTTTATCCTTAGAACCTGTTTCGAGTCTTCCTGTCATAGTTAATGAGCCCAAGCCTACAATTCTAATAGCATTGTTCCATGGTGCCATAATTTCGCCAAAAGTATTTGTTACGGGTTCATTTATTAAGCTAGTATCAGTTAAATCTGTTCCATCTGCTCCAAATATATCCACCGCTTCAGAAAAGCGCAATTCGATAAAGTTATGGGCATCATATGGTTGCTGTGCCCCAAATTGGTTATGCGCCTCTTGCCCTGTGTATACAGCGGCAAGAACGGGGGCAGTGCGGTCGGCGGTACCTGTATGGTTTACCGTTGCGATGCGGTTTTTAAACCTATCACGTAGCGTTTCATATACATTATTGAGTGCAATTGGAATATGTATATTTGGAACGGTTGTTCTTTTTTCTCCACTTCTGTCTGTACTGTCGGGGGCTCCGGCATTCCCACCCGTAGCATCGGTATTCCAACGTTGCTCTTCGTCAGCAGCAAGTTGACTTACACGAAGATAAAAAACGGAAAGGTCTCCTTGATCATTAGTAGAAGTAGTCCCTTCGGGATTTATAAAAGCGCCAGTAAAAGCAAAACTATCTGCATCATCATATGTGCCACCAGTATTGAACTTTACACTTGAAACCACAGCACTAATTTCATTATTTGTATTTTCAATTGAAACATCAAATTCAACACGCACCATATCATCTGTTACGGTGTATGTTCCACTCCCAGCTGCAAATGCATCTTTAGTGTCATCATTAGCAAGAATTGTTGGGCGTAAAAAGCGCCAACCGGTATTTTGTGTAACATCGGTATTTACCCCACCACGATTGGTACAACCAGCGGCTGCTACCCAGGAGAAAGTTCCTTTTGAATCAACAGTACAATATGAAACATCTAAGTTTCGTGCTTCTGCAAAGGCATCACTCGCTCTGTCATTATCAGGAAGACGGAGTGTCCAATTATTACCCGAAACACCATTAAGATCTATACTATTAGCATAGAAGTTTTTACCTACGCTAATTGTTTTTCCGGCAAGGTTTGTAATGGTTCCTGATATTGATGCCCTTGCATCGGTATCTGTACTGAGACTTGGTATAGTTTGTCGCATTGTAACAGAAGTAGTAGCCCTAAAATTTTGATTTTCCGTAAAATTGGCATTTAATGAATATGTTAAAAGATAATCAATTGTTTCACCACCATTGGTATAACTATATACATAACCAGAGCC
>CAYJPS010000034.1:0-23590 GCA_964372135.1 uncultured Treponemataceae bacterium
GAACAGATAGCCCTGTAGCTCTTGCAACAATTGTAGGGGTATTGGTAGAAGTTCCCGTAATGTTAATGCTCGTAAAGTTTGCAAATAGAACGAGAGGATGGTTTAAATAATATGGTAAAAGTTGCATTTGTATGTGTACACAATTCTTGCAGAAGTCAAATTGCAGAAGCTCTAGGAAAAAGTCTTGCTAATGATGTATTTGAAAGTTATTCTGCAGGTACTGAAACAAAACCTCAGATTAATCAAGATGCTGTTCGCTTAATGAAAGACATATATTCAATTGATATGGAAGCAACACAATCGAGTAAGCTTATTGCAGATATTCCTCAAGTTGATATCGTTGTGACAATGGGTTGCAATGTAAACTGTCCCTACCTTCCAAGTAAGCATAGGGAAGATTGGGGCTTAGATGACCCTAGTGGTAAAGACGATGAAACATTTAAGGTTACTATTGCTACTATACATGAAAAAATATTAGATTTAAAAGAAAGAGTACAAGGTGGGTTGGGTAAATAATTATACATTTTCTAGCTAGACTAACATTGTGTTTCGCATTTATACTGTATTAAGACAAAAATTTTGGAGGCTTAAAGTATGAAATGTTTAAACACGCGGCCATGTCCATGTGCTAACACAGCATGTGAGAACCATGCCTTATGTTGTGCATGTGTTGCACGCCATAGGGAAGCAGGAAATTTACCATTTTGCTTACGTGAATTAGTAGAACAAAAAAAGTAACATAAGACAAAAACAGGGAGTTTTTCTCCCTGTTTTATTTAAACACTATAGAGTTTAAATCTATTGTATTTAAGTCGCTACTTACTTCATTAATATTGCCAGTTCTCAGATAATATAAAATACATGATATATCTAAGACATTTTTGTTAAAAATTTTGCTAACCGCTTTTCTATACGCATTTAATTGTACGAAATGTGTTGAGGGGTTTTCAACAGAGTCAGTTTTGTAATCAACAATAACTAAACTGCCATCACTTCTTTCAAACAATAAATCAATTTGACCTTTCATAATGACTGTCTTGCCCACCTCATTCCTTAATATCAATTTAAAATCGTGTTCAGTTTTTTGCCAGTTAGAGGCTAGGGCTTCTTTCCCAATTGGAGATTGAGAAAAATCAAAGGCCATTTTTTGAGCAATAGAACAAACAACGGCTAACTCAGCTGTTGATAAAGCATTTACTATCTCAGAGGGTATGGTTGGATCTTTATGAGTAAAAGCGCTTTCACAATAAAGATGGCAAATTGTCCCAAAATGAGAATAACTAAATGCTTCTTCTTTTTTTGATGCAATAATATCATCAAGTTCCTTTATTGCTGTTTCGCCTAAATCTGCATTATCACTAGATTTAAGAATATCCTTGCTGTGTCCTAGGTGTGAAGGACTAATATATGGTTGCTCTAAAATAGGTGTAGAAATGATACTTGCACCTTCGTACACAGGAAGTCTGGCTTTTTGAGATTCATTTTTTGAGGCTTTTTTTCGAAGCGAGTCTGATTTTTGCAGAGTATCTCTTGTCTTAGAATCAATTTTTTCCAATGTAAACGGTGCGTTCTTGTCTTTGTAATATACTATTACCGGAAGTAAAAAGGAAAACAAAGTATTGTTTTGTACGCAAAAATTATATTGAACCTGTGTTTCATTTTGCTCTTTTTTATTTTTTACTTTCTCTTTAAATATTTCTGTTAATATCAAGGGCATGTTTGATTCATTTTCAATATCTGCATCTATGATACCAACTTTTTTGAGATTTCCTTGAACCACCTTATTAATGGTATACGATCCGGTAATGTAAAGTTCTTTTTTTGCTCTCGTCATTGCAACATATAGAACTCTCCTTAACTCTGCTTCTTCCATTTGATTTTCTAGTATTTTTGCATTGTTATAAAAAAAGTTCTTTTTGCATTCTTTAATTTCAGAACAAACTGGAAAGTTTAGTGAAAGTCCGTAAGTTTTATCTATGTACACTTTGTCGGTATTCTTTGCACTCCTGCCACGGCTTGACATACCTGCAATAAATACAATAGGAAATTCTAATCCTTTGCTCTTGTGTATACTCATTAGCTGAACAGCCCCTTGTCGCTCAAGTGGAATATTCATGTCATCAAGTCTTTCTGAGTTTTTTTCTAAGTCATATAAATAGTCAATAAAATAGGTAAGATTTTTACCTTCTAAGTCAATTTTTCGTGCAATATCAAATAAGAAGTCATATGTTTCCGCAAAAAGTGTTACATCTTCATTCCACATTGTTTCATATCTATAACCTGCTTTGTACCATAAATCTCTCACAATATCTGAGCAACTTGCTATGTGCGCTCTTTCTCGAAGCTCTTCGTAGCTACATTGCGCTTTAAGATACTTATCTTTTGAACTATCTTCAAAAAAATCAGCGTATTCTTTACAAAATAGTAGATCTTTTTTTTCTGCTTGAGACACTTTCATTAGGCAATAAAGTGCCTCCTTTTGCTCTAAGCCGACAAATGGTGAGCACAAAACACTGGAAAATGAAAGTGTATCTTTTGGATATACAATGAGGCGAATGAGAGAAAGAAGATCATTTACTGGTGCATCCCCAAAGAAATTGGTGATATTTTCCGCTATGTAGGGAATACCTAATCGCCGTAAATGTTTTTCATACAAATGTTGTTTTGAATAGGATCTAAAAAGAATTGCAAAGTCTTTTGGTTTGTGACCCAGTTTACAAAGTTCAGCAATTTTCTCTGCGGTAAAAATTGCAATATTTTCAGATTCGATAAAGTTATCTTCCTTTTCAGTTTCATTATCAGAGTCTGAGCTGTCACTTTTTTCTGTTCCAGTTTTCATTTTTGTATTATCTAATAAGCATATATGAATTCGCCTGTCCTCAATTGTATCATCATCTAAGGTATCAGAAAATATATTTGTGTATTCAGCTTCAAATATGGGAAGTGCCTGTTCTTTTTCTAACTGGTATTCTTGTAAAAATACTGACGGAGCGTTTTCAGCTATTTTTAATTCTTGTGTTGTATCAAAAGCATATTTTGCGCCTAAATATGTATACGCTCCAAAAATTGAGTTAAAACTAGCGATTAGCTGAGGGTGTGAGCGATAATTTGTACTCATACTGAGTGTTTCTGATAGATTATTTTTTAGTTCTCTAAAGACGCTTACATCTGCTCCTCTAAATTTATATATGGATTGCTTTTCATCGCCTACAAAAAACAATTTTTGAGGAAGTAATTCTTGCGCAGTAGGTATGCTGCTCTCTTTTCTCTCAATTTTTTCAGCTAGTAAAAAAAGCATATCCTTTTGCATTGCATTATTATCTTGAAACTCATCTATCATAATTGCATTAGTTTTAACTTTTTCATTTTTTCGAATATCTGGATTTTCAACTAATATACGCAATGCAAGTGATGAAATGTCTGAATATGTTAGCTTTCCAGATGTACGTTTCCACTCAGTAATTTCATTTTGATAGCATTGTAATATTGGTAAAATGTCCATGGATTGAGTAAAGCACAGTATATATTGGCTCAATGCCGTTAACGTTGAATAGCTATCTCTCATTAAGTCTATTTCATTTTTTATTTGCTTATTTTCAGTTTTATTTTTTGGGAGTGTAGACAATTCATTAATTGCCTTTAGAAAAGGAATTATCGATTTTTTTAGCTCTTCTAAGTGGGTTAACCTCTCAGTATACGTTTTCGTTGTATCACGTAGTAAGCTTATATATTTTCTTATTGTAATATCATCAATAAAGTATGTATCAACTTTAATAAAGATATTAATTGTTTCTGGATTGCTACTTTCAAATTCGTGTCGGTTTGTAAAGACATTTTGAATGTGCTTTTTCCATTCTGAAAGGATAATTTCTATTTGAGCATCTATATATTGGGAAAAATCTATAGTAGTTGCAATATTTGAATATGCTAGTGGGTTTACAAACAATGCCTCAACCATGTTTTCAAATTTTTCCATACCCATGAGTTCTTGCATCGATGGGTTGTTTCGATGTTTGAGCAAATAATCTAAGGCAAGTTTTGTTGAAAATTCCTTTACACCTTCATTATCAATGATAAAATCAGGGCGAATCCCGTACTCTTTAGATGCTATACGGACGATGGAAGAACAAAAAGAGTCTATCGTCTGTATTCGAGCCGTATGAAAACTTTCTATCGCATCCTTTGCGCGCTTAGTTTGTATGCTACTTGAATCCTTCGATTCAGAAATTGTTTTTAATGTTGAATAAATTCTATCATACATTTCAGCTGTTGCTTTTTTTGTAAATGTAAGTGTTAAAATTGAACTAACTTCAAACCCATGTTCGATAACAAGGTGTGCATATCGAAATGCAAGTACTCGTGTTTTGCCTGATCCTGCTCCAGCTGCTACAACGCAGTTGTTCATTTGTACGACAGCCTTTAGTTGTTCTTCGTTTAATTCGCTTTTAATAAATGGGTGAATATTCAAATTGAAACCCCCGATACAGAATATGTTGTTCTGCATATTTTTTTGTATTCGCACTCTAAACAAGTGTCAAAATCTACTGCAGAACCGGAAGGGAAGTGAGCCCATTTTTTTGAGTCGGTAAACAGTGAAAGTGTTTCATCTTGCATTGCATTAACAAAATCTAGTATTGCATTGTTAAGTTCATTCATAGTATCTTCAAATGAAATACCAGCATTATTTTCTCCCGTACGGTATAGTCGCTCTTTTGTAGCATGTGGCTTTGTTGCTTTTTTATCGTTTATTTTTGTTATTAGAATTCCAAATAATGGTGATATTGATTTTTTGTGTATACTCATAAAAGCACATCCTTGCACCGCTTTCTTACCTGCAAAATACTTGTGCTCATACATCTGTACATATAAGGGGAGTTGAAAATCCTTTAATTCTTGATCTTCTTGCTTTAAACATTTGTTTCTATTTGGAGTATTGCCAGTTTTAAAATCTAAAATAAATGTACCTGCTTCTTGTTCATCATTTCCTGGATAATCCAGTATACAGTCAATAGTTCCAACGATATCAAATCCATCATATTCAAGCTTAATATCTTTTTCAATTTCGCTGATGTAACTGCCATTAAACCAAATAGATAATTCACTAAAAAAATCAAGCAGTTTTTTTATGTATTGTTGTTCTTGCGATTTGAATATCTCTATTGTTAAGTCACTTAAGCCTTTTATTGAACAGGATTCTGGAAAATGTAATACAACATCTGCAGTTTCTTTTTGTATTGAGTTTTGTAATTCCTTAGTTATTGTTTTCTCTTCGCTAATTGAGAGTGGAATCTTGTTCATTTTTAAGATTGATAGTACACGTTTAATAACCTCATGATAAAATGTACCAATGCTTGTTTCGTCAAGCAAAGTACCTTCAAGTGTAAAGTCGTCAACTTTTAGTATTTTTGAAAAAAGCCACTTGATAGGGCATTCATAAAAATTTCTTAGAGTTGTTGCAGACACTTGTATTTTATTGTCTTTAACAATTTTTTTACTTATAACATCTTTTAATTCCTCAACAAAATCTTGATTCATTTGAATGCTAGAATTTTTTGAGCTTTGAATCCAATTCATAAATCCATCAAATTGCAAATTATGAAGACTTGCTGGTATTGTTGTGTTACCTAAGTACATCTCTTTTTCTGTGTAGTAGTTGTCAACAGGAAAAACATCTTCTTTACTAGTTTCCGTTTCAGTTTGTGTGTATATTTTTTTCGGAACAAGTCCGTTAAAAGGAATATTATAACCTGAGAAGCCGTTTTGACTGAAAGAAAAACGAACAGTATTGTCACTATGGAGTGAGTATAAATGTACAAAAAATTGAGAAGTGTTTTCATCAACTATATTTAATGCTTTTCTCTTGTCCTCTCGTAAAAATGAAAGAGCTGACCTTGAGACAGTGAGTGAGTTTTGAGACGAATCTAAAATTATATGTTGCTTAAAAGGAGCTGCGCAGGCTAACTTATACGTAAAAATGTTTACACCATTTTCTTTGCTTTGCTTTACATACTCTTTTTCTTGTAACCTTTCAATAAAAAAATTAAGCGGGTTTTCGCATATAGTTGCTTCAGGATAATTTTTTTCTAGGTCAATTAATACAAGCAATTCTGCAATACAACGACTTATAATGGCATTTGTTTCTTCAGAAGTTTCATCTGGGTTAAAAAAGTTATTTCTAAACTCCATATAATGCTCAAGAAGAAAGTTGAAATTAGTTGATTTTACTAATGCCGTAATTATCTTTTTAAGCTTTGTATACAAATCTCGAGCACGTTCTTCCTTTTGGGTATTTTTAAATGCATGCTCCCAAATATCCATATCATCGTATGTACAGAGACAGTTATTCTTAATACCAAAATCAATAAGTTGCTCCGCTGCAACTGGGTCTCGCCATGGAAATACAGGATCCAGTATAAGATTTTTGAGAGAAGCAAAGGAAAATTTTTCAGTATAGCAGTCGAGTATGTTTGAAAAAAGCCTTCCTCCAGGATAATTAGCCAAAGGCTTTCCGCTCCTAATTCGTATTGGGATATTATACAGTGAAAACTCCTGTCTTAGATATGGTTCGTATGTTTCTATATCTTTGACTGTTAGGGCTACGTCACTCCACTTAATACCGTCAAATTCATTGCTTTTTGATGTGCATAATTCTCTGATAAAAAGTGCTGCTTCTCGCAGTTCACTTCTTGCGTTAGTATATTGCAATACCTGATTCTCAATGCTGTTTGAATCAATACGAACCAGTTCTATACAATCAGCATGTTCTAAAATTTCTCTATACTCTGAAAAATCTTGCAAAATCTCTGGATATATAATGAAATATGTATTACCATTTGTGTGAAAAGGAGGTCTTTCCCACGCTGGGTCAAAAAATGAATTCCTATCCAAAAAATTGCTGTACTCTCTTTTTAATTGCAATAAGTCTCTATCTTCAGCATCAAGTGGTCTATTCCATTTTTTTGTATGTTCTTCCCATAAAAAAAGTTCAGGCAATAATGTAGCTATCCAATTGGCAAAAGATGATGAAATATGTATATAATGAGGATTAATTATTTCTTTAAAAAGACCCTGTGATTTATTTTTTTCTAATACGCTTAAAGCAAAAAACTTTCTTAATATAGTTGGGATAGATGTTTTTTCTTGATGTGTAGATCGAATACATTCGGCTTTAAAACTATCCCATGCAATAAATCTTTCAGATGAAATTGCATCAACTATATCATTTTCTAATATGTATTCGGACCATCTATGTGCTTCAACATCAGTAGCAAATACAAAGAATGCATTCTGGTTTTGTATATTATTTTTTATTGTTTCCAGTGCTCTTTTCATATATAAAGTGTATCATAAAGGTTCTCAGTTGTCAAAGACATTTTGAAAGGAAACGAATTTAACTGCTGTAATTACTTCATTCAATCACGTAGTAGTAAAATAAGATTACTAGTATATATGTTGTAAAACTAATAAGCTGTAACCAATTAATACTGGAAAAATGCAAATAAGCCACGCTTGTATGCTCTGTCTGACCTGAACATTTTGTTCTCTTTCAAGGCCCAAGTCGTTTGTTTCGTATACTTCGAGCAAAATTGCATCAATGCTAGAAAATGGCTTTTTTATGTTAAAAGTGGCTTTATGTTCTGTTAGTTTATCTAAAAAATAAAGCATGTTTTCTAAGTAAAAACCCAGCTTTCCTTGTAGTTTTAAACTTCTTGAAATTGCGTATTGCGAAATAAATACCATAGAAAGTAGCACTGCCGCTTTTCGTAAGCCAAACTCCAGTGCTCCTTCAGTAATTCGAAAGCTACCAATACTTGCGTAGATTTTTCCTGTTGGAGTCAACATATTAAAAAATAGTATTGAGAATAAAATAATGAGTGATGGTAACAAACGTATTTTTCCATTTTTCAAATAGAGAAGAATAAGAAATAAAACAACATTAGCCCATAAGAACATTAGATTATCTTGAAAGAAAATGGTTGGAAAACAGATAATGCTACTAAAAAACAATATAGTTGGATTGACATTTTTATATATATTACTCATGCATGTACTCCTGACTATTTTGCTCTTCCATTCGTTGTATATACCACTGGGACTTTTCTAAAAAAACTGTAGTACACATACCGAGGAAAAAACCTGTGACGCTTGCACTTATAGTAAGAATAGGTGCAATATACTGAGTTGCATCTCCATAAAGAACTATCTCGGATAAGAAAATTTGAACTGCGGCATTTGCTAACGAGCCAGATATACTAATTCCAACTGAGCTAACATACGTTTTGCCAATTCTATGTACAATCATCATTGCAAAGCATGCAGCAAAAGATCCAAATAAAGAAAAAACAAAAATATATGAAAAAAAAGTGCCTGTAATAAAACCTTGGCCAATTACCTTTAGTAAAACTAAAAATAGTATTTGTCGAGGTTTTAATAAAAAAATTGCAATAATTATTGGCATGTTAGCTAGCCCAAGTCGCATAAAAGGAAGCGGTTTTGGAATAACGTATTCTATTGCTGATAAAAAAAGGCAAAGAGAGGCTAAAAAAGCAATGAGTTTTTTTGTATTTGTTTTTATGTTTTTAACCATATCTTAATTCAATACCATATAAGTATAAATGTCAATACCTATATATAATGTAAATTTAACATCTGTGCAAACCATTTTCAGTTAGGATATAATCCATTGGAATATCATGGTCTTCTATAGGAATACTATCTAGTATCTGAAATGAAAATGCAAGTCCAATAAGTGTAATATTTAATTCTTTATTTGTTACTTGATTATAATAAAAATTTGTTAAAAATGTATCATAAAAACCTTTTCCTCTTCCAAGTCTGTCACCTTCTTTCGTAAATGCAAGGCCAGGTACAATGACTAGAAGAGACTGAGCTTTTGTATGTGATAAAAAAGACGTTATATCAAGGTTCTTGTTCTCTTTGGGCTCATATATTCCGAATGAGTTCGCTTGAAGACTTTCTGCTGTTATATTTTTACACACATAGAAATTGATAACTTTTTCATTAATTTTCGGTAATGCCACTGTTTTTGCTTTTTTTGTAATAAAAGTATTTAGTAGAAGGGTAGGAGCTTCGTAATACATTGAATGATAAGATAACAACACTTCAGAGGTTTTAAATAGGTTAGAATTTCTGATGCTCTTTATTATTTTTTTTTCAAAATTGAGTCGTACAGTTCCATCTTCGTCCGAGTCAATGGTGCTTTTTAAGCGTTGCTTCATCTCTTCGCGTAACGCTTGCTTTGGATAATTATTTTGCATAATATATGCACATTGTAAGAGTTGTCCCCTTATTAGGAGCTGATTCAATAGTAAGTGAATCAGTATTACGTTTAATATTTGAAAGACCCATGCCAGCACCATAGCCGAGCTCAACATATACATCATTTGCTGTTGAAAATCCTTCTATCATCGCTTTTTGGATATCACTAATTCCTGGTCCATTGTCTCGAACAATAATTTGAATCTCTTTTTCTTGTAGCTCAACTTCAATTGTTCCACCATCAGCGTGGACAACCATATTGAGCTCTGCTTCATACATTGCAATAGCAACTCGTTTTAAAACATCATTTGGAATATTAAGTAATTTAAAAATTCTTTTTATTTCGGTAGATGCATTCCCAGCTCTAGAAAAATCATCGCCTGGGATATCAAAATGGTACTTCATCTTGACTTCTTATATTTCCCGAACTCCACCAGTTGTAACTCCAGCTTGATAAAGCTTACCGCAGGCAATGTACATGGGGTCTTTTGTAGACATTAGAATAATATCTTGTTCTTTTGCCATTGCTATCATTTCTTCCGATGGATTTTTACCACGTACAAAACAAATTGCACCAATATCCATAAGGCTCGCTGTTCTGATTACTTGTACATTAATGAGTCCTGTAAAAAGTAATACTTGTTCCTTTACAAAAGCCATTACGTCACTCATTAAATCAGATCCACACGCTGAAAAAACTTCTCTCTCATTTTGTTCTTCGCCACAGATTATTGTAGCATCTACGATTTTTGCTGCTTCTTTAATTGTCATAGAAAAAGTATACCACAGATAGAGAAATGTTTCAAGATTGAAAATCTTAAAATCACACAACCAATTCAGGAATTTCGCCCGTATTACCTTTATTAAAATAACGGTGTAAATCATAGGGAGAGTATATTCCGTCATCTGTTACAACTCCTGAAATAAGGTGCGGTGGAGTAATGTCAAATGAGGGATAATATCCTTTAACACCTTCCATAGCTGTTCTAACACCCATTGCTTGAAGTACAAAGTCAGGATCCCTCATTTCAATTGTAATCGTGTCAACAGTTGGATGTCCAATATCTGGAGCTCCTGAAACAAAAAATGGAATGCCATGTGCTTTTGCAACTAGTGCAATTTGGTATGTACCTATTTTATTTACTATGTGACCATCCAAGCAAATTGCGTCTGCTGCCGATGTAAATACATCAATTTTTTCTTTTTGCATAACAAAAGCTGCCATGTTATCGGTAATAACCGTTACATCAAATCCTTGATCGTATGCAACGCTTGCAGTGAGGCGAGCACCTTGAAAATAGGGTCTAGTTTCTGGGCAAAAAATTTGTAAATCATAATTTCTATTTTTAGCTATTTTGAGCATTTGGCCAACTATAGTTTCACCAAAACACTGTGTCATTATTTTCCCTTTTTTTGGGAACATATCTACTAAATATTCTGCAATTTTTTCAATTTTAGTATAACGACCATTATTCATAAGAATTGTTGCATCCATAATTGCATCACTTACGTTACGGCCTTCTTCAATTGCTTTTTTCCCTACCGCTAAACAGTTCTCTGTAATTAGTTTCATTCTGGAAACGGTAGTAGGGCGAGCATGACTGATAGTATATGAAGCTTTTGTTAAAAAATCAATTTGCTCATTTTTTCCCATATCTTTACATTCATATGCTGCTAAAGCCATACCAACAGATGCAGCAGTGTAGGGTCCTGCACTTTGTGTAACCATGTCTGTAATAGCCTGCGTTACTTCAACATGAGTTGTACATGTAACAAACTCAACTTTTGTTGGATATATTCTTCTATCTAAAATTCTAACCTTTCCATCTTCGTACCAAGCAACATTTTCATATTGCAGCATAAATGCGAGACCTTTATCAGCTCTTTCCATACTTTTTCTCCTTCTAACTTTTTTTAAACCACAGATTACACAGATTTATGGGATTATATGCTTAGAACCTAGTGTTAATCTTATTTTTAAGTATCAACCAGTGTCATTCTGAGCGTAGTCGAAGAATCCTCTTAAAATCTGTGTAATCCTTTAATTCTTGCGGTTTTACTATTATATATCTTTTAATAAGCGTTCACAGCTTTTATTAAACTCAAAAAGAGTTTTTTCTTTGTCAATTGTTGTATATTCGCCATTTTCATATAAGATTTTTCCATCAACCATTGTCATACAAACATCACTACCTTGAGCTGCATATACTAGTGTTGAAAAAAGGTCAGTGTGCGGCTGTAGATGAGCTTTTTGTAAATCAATTGCAGCCATATCTGCCTTTTTCCCAACTTCAATTGAACCTGTGTCTAGTCGTCCTTGCATAGTAGCACCATTGATAGTTGCCATAGTTAAAACTTGAGCAGGACTAATAATGTTCGGCTTATGATTGTACCCTTTATGCACTATTGAAGCAATATGCATTTCTTCAATCATGTTGAGGTTATTATTGCTTGCTGCACCATCAGTGCCTAGCGCAACATTTATTCCCATATCAAGATATGTTTGAATTGGTGCTATACCGCTTGCTAACTTTAAGTTACTCGTAGGATTATGAACAACTGTTGCGCCCGCTTTTTTGAAAATATCCATATCTTCTTTTGTAAGTTGTACACAGTGTGCACCAAAGACAGGATTTTCAAAAAGCCCTAAATCGTAAAACCATTGTGTTGGTGTTTTACCATAGCGCTCAATACAGTCCGCATGTTCTTTTGGAGATTCAGAAATATGAACATGCATTCTTGTTCCATGGTCTTTGCAAATTTTAGAAAACTCTCTAACTGTTTTTTCTTTACAGGTATACTCTGCATGGATAGCAAAGTCAACCTTTATTCTTCCATTCGCTCTTCCATCATACTTCTTAAAAAGTTCAATCGTTTCAAGTACACGTGGATTATCAAGAGCTGCTTCATTTTCATCAAAAGATAGTACACCACGTCCCATATTAATTTTCACACCCATTCTTTGAATGTCTTCAATTGTACATTCAGGGTATTCGTACATATCCGAACATGATGTTATACCACTAGCTAACATTTCCATCCATGCTAAGCGAGATCCTGTCATATTATCTTCTGCTGTAAAACTGTCTTCAATCGGCATTACAATATCTAGCCATTCGAGTAGGGGAAGGTCACTTCCAATACCTCGTACCAAGGTCATGGGATTATGAGTGTGTGCATTTACAAGCCCTGGGAAAATAAGTTTTCCAGACATATCCTTTTCTTCGTCATAAGAGTCTACAGGCCTTTCTATTCCCACGTAGATTATAGTATCATCTTCTATACCAATGTAAGCATTTTTATACAAGGTTTCTGTTTTTGCATTGCTAATTACATGGGCATTTTTTAACAATAGTTTCATAAATGTATCCTTACATTGTTTCGACAATTTCTTTTACATATTGTCGTAATTTCATAGATGCCGCACTTGCAATTTCATCGACTTCTTCTGTAGTAATTGGTTGGTCAAGTACACCTGCTGCCATATTTGTCATCAATGATAAACCTAAAAGTGGCATACCACAGTGTGCAGCAGTTAGTGCTTCAGTTACAGTAGACATACCTACAGCATCACCCCCGAGTGTTCTTATTGCCCTAATTTCTGCTGGTGTTTCAAATTGTGGGCCTGTCCAGTAAAAGTAAACCCCTTCATGTACTGTAAGTGTCGAGTTTTTTGCACATCTTAAGGCAATTTCTCGAAGATTTTTTGTGTACATATCACATACATCAAAAAATCTATTGCCAAATTCTGCAATATTTGGTCCTCGTAAAGGGCTTGCGCCCATAAGTTTTACATGGTCTGAAATTATCATAACATCGCCCGCATTGTATGATGTATTAACTGCTCCTGCAGCATTAGTTAAAATAGTTGCTTTTACACCTAATAGCTTAAATAAACGGATAGGGGCTGTTAATTGTTCAAAGTCATAGCCTTCATAGTAGTGAAAGCGCCCTGACATACACACAACTTTTTTACCTGCTAGAGTTCCCAAAATAAGTTTTCCTGCATGAGAATTAACAGTTGAAAGTAGAAAATTTGGAATATCCTTATAATCTATTACAATTGGATTCTCAATTTCCTCTGCTAATCCTCCAAGGCAAGAACCTAGTATAATTGCCACTTCAGGCTTATAATCAACTTTACTTAAAACATAATCTGCGCTCTTTTTAAAATAATCGTAATTGTATTCCATATATTTCTCCTTATTAAGCTTTTATTCGCTTATTTTGCTTGTTTGTTGCTACATTATATAGTGCAAGTGCAACAATGGTTGCAACGTATGGCATTGACATTGTTAATTCTCTACTAAATGCTGTGTTTTGTAACATATTAGAAAGGGATTGTGCAAAGCCAAAGAATGCACTGGAAACAATACATCCAATAGGGTGCGCCATTCCTAGACTCGCTGAAGCCATTGCAATAAATCCACGCCCAGCTGTAATGTTTTCTGCAAACATGGTAACTCCACCCATGGTTAAAAGTGTTCCACCTATTCCACTTAGTAAACCAGAAAAGGCTATAGTTGCCATTTGTATCCTTTCGCCACGCACTCCCAAACTTTTAGCTGCTGTTATGTTTATACCTACAGAACGTAAATGAAAGCCCCAGACAGTCTTGAATAAAAATATGTTTATTAGTATTGCTAAAATAAAGGCAAAACAATCAAGGTAGGTAAGACCTCCAAACATGGTTTCTAAAAGAGTATTATTCATCCATGACACATCTATTCTTGATAAGCGTACTAAAGACGGGTCAATGAATGCTCCTTTGACGCCAAAAACAAATTGCATTGCAAATGTTGTTGCACCCGCCATAAGAACATTTATTGAAATACCAACAACGAGCATTGCTCCTTTAAACTTTACCATAAATATTCCTGCAATCCATGCTACTATCATAGATGCTATCATTGCACCAAATAAGGAGAGCCAGACGCTGCCAGTAAAATAGTTTATAACAATTGAAACAAATGAGCCTGTGAGCATCATTCCTTCTAGTCCAATATTAAAAATGAAAACTCTATTACACAGAGCAGACCCAAGTGCAACGTACAAAATAGGAGTAAGCATTCTAATTGTTGAGTTAAATACTACTGCAAGGTAGTTAATGTCTAATTCCATTATGCTACCTCTCTTTTGATTGTGAATTTATTAAAAAGACGTGGCTTTTTTAATCTTATAAAACTAATTGTAATTTTAGCGGAAATAAATAATGTTATGCAGCCTTGTACAATTGAGGATATTTCTAGTGGAATGTTTGTAGATCTTCCAATAGCAGCTCCACCTGTTTGAATACCTGCTAACACAATTGAAGTAATAAAAACCCCTATAGGATTATATCCTGAAATTAATGCTGCATTTAAGCCTATCCAAGCAAAACTTCCTGATACATAGGCATTGTGTAAGTAGCGGTATTGCACGCCCATTACTTCGTTGACTCCTGCCATAGCACAAACAGCACCACTTAAAAAGAGTACGCCATACATAACTTTTTTGCTTTTAACACCACCATAATTACAAAACTGAATATTGTAACCAGTCATCTTAGCTTCATATCCAAAAACGGTTTTATTAACGATAAACCACATTATTACAACCATTATAATTGCAATGAAAAATCCTATATGAAATGTATACCCATGTATAATCCTTGAGTATCGCAGCGTTTCGTCAATCATTGTTGTTTGCATTAATTTCATATCACCAGAAACATCTAAAAATACATTTGTAACGAAGTGTAAGGTGAAATACTGTGCAATGTAATTTAACATCAATGTTGAAATAGCTAAGGACATTTTAAACTTATCTAACAGCCATGCAGAAAGAGCAGAGTATAGTCCACCAAAAAACACTGCCCCCACAATAGCTACAATAATTTTAACCATTGTTGGACCAGGTGTGTGTAAAAGTAAAATAGAACTGATAAATCCACCCCATATCATTTGGCCTTCACCGCCTATTCCCATATAACCAGAGCTCCAAGCAATTGCTGCACCTAAGCCGCAAATAATGATGGGTGTTGCTCTTGTAAGCGTGGCTAGTAAATAATATTGACTCCCAAATGCACCTTTTATCATTACACCATAAATCTCAAAAGGATTTTCGCCATTCATAAGTATAACAACTGCTCCAACAACAAGTGCAAAAAATATAGCAAGCGTTGGTTGGTACAAAGGTCTAATGAGTATCGACAATTTTTTTTGTAACATTACGCTATCCCTCCTGCCATTAAAAGTCCTAACTTCTCTTCTGTTACATTCCCTCTTTCAAATTCACCAACAATTTTTCCATCATACATTACGTATATTCTGTCGGAAAGTTTTAAAATTTCAGAAAGCTCAGAGGTTACAAGGAGAATAGCATTACCCTCGTTGCGTTTGTTTATAATTTGCTGATGTATAAATTCCATTGCTCCAATATCTACGCCACGTGTTGGTTCGCTTGCAATGATAAATGATGAGTCTTGTGAAAGTTCGCGTGCTACAATGAGTTTTTGGGCATTTCCACCAGAAAGTGAACCAGTTGCATCTTGAATATGCTTTGCTTTCACGTTATATTTTTCTATTAGTTTTGTAGTAAAATCTTTTATTTTTGTTTTAAATAGTATTCCATGTTTAGAATACGTATCTTTGTTGTGATGAGCCATAATAGCAGTTTCAGTAATTGCAGCGTTTACTGCTGAACCCCATTTATATCTATCTTCTGGTATATGAGAAACGCCTGCTGAACGAATCTCCTCAACCGTTTTATTTTGTATTTCTTTTTCTTGTACTTTGATTATGCCTGAGTCTGTTTTAAGTAAGCCAAAAATACAGCGTATAAGTTCAGATTGTCCATTGCCTGAAACACCTGCAATGCCAACTATCTCACCTGCATTAACACTCAGTGATACATTATCTAAAACTGTAAGTCCATTATCGGATGTTAAGCAAACATCTTGCAAACGTACAATTTCCTTATTAAAATTTGTTTTATCAATTATGATATGTTCTGGTTGTCTGCCTATCATTGCAAAGGCAAGTTTGTCTATTGTTGTGTCGCGCACAAGTACATCATCAATTTTATGTCCATTACGCATTACCATAACTCGGTCTGCAACTTCCATAACTTCATGTAGCTTGTGAGTAATTATTATAATACTTTTTCCCAAAGCTTTAAGTTTTTTCATAGTTTTTAATAACTCTGAAACTTCTTGGGGTGTAAGAACTGCTGTTGGTTCATCAAAAATAATGATGTCAGTATTTTGATATAGAACCTTTAGGATTTCAACTCTTTGGCAGAGACCTACAGATAAATCTTCAATTTTGGCTTTTGGATCTAGTGTGAGTTCATATTTTTCGGATAATGCGCGAACAGCATCGTTCGCTTTTTGCATATCCATGAAAATGTGCTTTTTAGGCTCATTTCCATAGACAACATTTTCAGCTACGGTGAATGGTTCAAAAAGCATAAAATGCTGTTGAACCATTCCAATACCGTGTTTAATAGCGTGGAGGGCGTTTTTTATTTCGGCTTTTTTCTCATTAATGTAAATATTACCCGAATTAGCTTGCTCTAATCCGTATAAAATTTTCATCAACGTTGTTTTACCAGCTCCGTTTTCTCCTATTACTGCTAATATTTCGCCTTTTTCCAATGTTAAGTTTATAGTATCATTGGCAACGAGACTTCCATATTTTTTTACAATGTTCTCCATTTGCAATAACATAACGTGCGCCCTCGCTTAATACTATTTGTAATCTGCTTCCATTGGTACTTCGAGTACAAGTTCTCCAGATTTTATTTGTTCAGCATAAGCTCGAACAGTTTCTACAATTTCATCAGTTAACACTGGGCTTCGTGGATTTGTTCCATCGTCAGTAATGTATACAGCACCAATAGCACCTTCTTTAATTCCTAATGAAACTACTCCAGGTTGTACTCCTGTTTCAAACATTTCGATAACTGCATATTCGGTAACTTGTCCAGTGTATTTTACTTGTGTAGTAATAACGTATGGATTGTCTGTAGAAGTTCTGTCTGCATCTTGTCCAGAAGTATAAAATCCCTTTTCTTTTGCAGCTTCAAAAGTACCGTGGTCTGCATTTGCAGAAGCCGCATTGATGAAAACACATCCTTGAGCTGCTTGTTGCAATGCTAATTCTTTTGCTTTTGGTGCATCAGAGTATGAGCTTGTGTAGTTATAGATGAAGTCACTTGTTTGGATTTCTGGATTTATAGCCTTAGCGCCTTCCATATATCCATATCTCCATTCAAAACTACTTTGACCTGGATTTGCATGAACTCCACCAAATGGACCTGTAGGAGCACCTTGGTCTGCACTAACAAGAGCAGCAACTGCACCAATAAGGAATGCCCCTTCTTGAGGTCTGAAAATATAAGACTTTACGTTAGGATTATCACATACAGTGTCGATACAAACATATTCTGCTTTGTCTGGAAAAAGAGTTGCTACTTCATTAAGAGGGTCTGCAGCTTGCCAACCTACACCTAATATCATGTCATACCCTTCTTCAACTGCAGCTCGAATGTTTTCTGCCCAAGCATTAGAGTCTGCGCATTCAATTACAGAATACTCAATAGGATATGTTCCTTCTTCTTTAATCTCAGCTAGTTTATCAACTACTTGAGTTAAAAATGGATTAGTACCTACTGGATCTGCTACCATGGCAATAGTTTTTACTTCTGCACCGTCATCACCATTTGATGAGTCATTGTCACTACATGCAACAAATGCAAAACCCACAACTGCTATAAAGGCTATAGCAAGCATTGATTTGAGAGTGTTTCTCATTATAATCCCTCCGATTATTTTTATATTCAGTAACAACTGAATAGAGTTTCACTAATAGATACTTTAAGTAAATTATGTAAGTAAAAAAGTAGCACACTTTTTAATACGCCCATTATTACATAGTTATAAATTAATGTCAATGTGAAATTATTTCAGTACACGGAATTCTGTTTTTATTCACCGTACTTCGTATATTGACATCATTGCTTTTTTTATGCAAAATATCGACATAAAAGAGGTCTTTATGGAAGATAATTCAATTCGTTATGCAAAATCATTTAAAGAGCAACTTAGCACTCGTTCAATAGTAATTGGCATTTTAGGCTCAATTATAGTAACCTGTGCTTCACTTTTCGTTGCATTAAAAGCATCTTCATTACCATTTCCGATTATGTTTGTGGCTCTTTTGTCAATGTTTGTTCTTAAAGCGCTTGGTAACACAAATATCAATGAGATTAATGTTACTCATACGGCCATGTCTGCAGGATCAATGGTTGCTGGTGGTGTAGCGTTTACCATTCCTGCAATTTATATGCTTTTTCCAAATGAAATAATTAGCTTTTCAAGTTTACTCGTAATTATCATATCAGGAACTCTTTTAGGATTACTATTTACAAGTCTTATGAGAAAGCAATTTATAGAAAAATCAAAATTGCCATACGCTATGGGACAAGCTGCAGCTGAAACACTTAAAGTAGGGGATGCTGGCGGTAAAAAAGCCTATCTTCTTTTTTCATCATTTGGTTTAGCAGCTATTTTCACGGTAATGCGCGATTGGTTTTTAAAAATTCCAGCTTTAATATGGTTTAAGAATATGATGATTTTTGGGTCACTCGGTGGTCTTTGGCTTTCACCAATGCTTGTTTCTGTAGGATATCTTGTAGGCCCAGTGTTTATTGGGGTTTGGTTTTTAGGAGCAATTATTGGAGATGTTGGAATTGTTATCTTAGGTCTATACTTTTCACTATTTGATGCACAAACAGCCTCAAGTATAAAAAACGGATTAGGACTTGGGATGATGGTTGGAACTGGTGTTGGTATTTTTATTAAAAATATTTTTCCAAATTTTAGATCTATGCTATCCACTATGAAGGTTTCACAGAAAAAAGAGGAATCAAATGATTCAATTGTAGGCTTACGATGGGTTCCTTTTGTACTTGTTTGTATTACTTTTTTGCTTGTAATTCTTTTAGATATCCCAGTTCTTGCCTCTATTGTTACTATTTTAGGCGTATGGCTTGTAACAGCTATGTCATGTCAAACAGTTGGTATGTCTGCAATAAATCCTATGGAAGTATTTGGAATAGTAGTTCTATTGATTGCACGACTTGTTTCTCCAACACTTACTGAAGTTGCTGGTATTTTTATTGCAGCGATTGTTGCAACAGCATGCGGCCTTGTAGGGGACGTTATGAATGATTTTAAAGCAGGACATATATTGCATACGAATCCAAAGGCTCAATGGACTGCGGAATTAATAGGGGGCTTAGTTGGAGCAATTGTATCTGCCATTGTAATACTTGCTATTGTTACCGCTTATGGTTCTGAAGCTTTTGGAAATCCTGAATTATTTCCTGCCGCACAAGCCTCCGCGGTTGCTGCCATGGCTGGTGGAATACAAAATGTTGAAGTGTTTTTTATTGGATTAGTAATCGCTACCATTTTGTATATTCTTGGCTTTTATCCAGTAATGACATTAGGCTTGGGCATATATCTACCTTTTTATCTTTCATTTACAGCATTTATTGGTGCTCTTTTGAGAATTGCCTTAGACAAGCTCTATCCTAAATTCGAACAAAATGGAAAAGGCACCGTTATTGCTGCTGGCTTGCTTGGTGGTGAAGCTGTTGTGGGTGTTGTTATTGCAGTTGTTCTTGCCTTACAATTTTTACTATAAATGCAACAATTTTCAACTAATTACTTGAATTTTAACTAAGTACTTGTTATACTATAATTATAATAATAGTATTACTATAATTCAAAATCTAATTTACAATGATTTGATGCACCGGCTAGGAGCTTTCAATATGAAAAAAAAGATTCATTCTTTTTTATACGTTCTTCTTTTTATGTCGATATTTTCGACTAATCTCTTTGCAAATGGTGATAGCAAGACAATAACAGTTGGCTATTCTGAAAGTATTCGAACGATTATTACTGATATCAATAGCTTCAATAATAAGGGGTACGGTTATGAAGTTCTTAAAAAAATTGAAGAAGTAAGTGATTTAAGATTTGAATTTATACCCATAGAAGGTAGTTTAACGGAAGCGGTCAATAATGGGCTTGTTGATATTGCTGGTCTTAGTATAAAAACACCTACAAGATCCAGTGAAGTTTTTTTTTCAGAGATACCATACAGTAAAACTTTTTCAGCTTTAGCAACAAAGAAAGATACCATTTATTATAACGACCCTCAAGCAATTGACAAAAAAACTGTAGCAACCTATCATGATAATATAGCTCAAGAATATTTAGACAGGTATTGTGAATATCATAACATATCTGTTGAATATGTGTACGATTCAATAGAGAAGTATATGGATTTAGATACTGATTTCTATATTACTTATGTTCAACATGAACAAGCTGGTGATAAAAATAACGTATTAAATCTTGGTGTGTACAACATTTATCTAACAACAAGTTTTGAGCATGCTGATTTGCTAAGAAAGATAGACACAATATTTTATGATGTTGTTGCAACTGAGGGAAGCTTTTTTTTAGAACTTGAAGAAAAATATCTTGCTCATGAAATTGAACTTAATCATAGATCGTTAAGTTTAAGTGAAGTAGAAGTATTACGACAAAAAACGCTAGAAGTTGGATACATTTCTGATTATGCACCAATTTCCTTTACAAATGAAGAAGGGATGCCGTCAGGAGCAATGATTGAAACATTGAATCTCTTTTCAGATAAATATGATTTTAAAATTAATTACCATCCTTATAGTCTAGCTGATAAGCAAGAGGAGCATTATTATTATGATATTCTTGTTACACTGTATGGAGATGGTAAACATGATTTACAGTTTTTTCAAGCTACAGAGCCGTACTATTTAATACCAATGTATGCACAAATACACAGTGATATATATAACAGCAGTAATTCAGTACGAGATTTAATAGAAAAATCGCCCAAAATAGGAATGTTGCAGTATCATACAGTAGACTATGATTCATTTCTAAGAGCATTTCCTAATAATGAAGTTATATTTTATACAGACTGGCATACATTACTTGATGATTTTGCTTCAAAAAAAATAGATGTGCTTATATCAACTGAAAGCTCAACAACATATGCAGAGCTTTACTTAGATGAAGTAGATAGAGTCACTGTTCACACAGACTTAAATGTTCCTATGCAATTTTACATTTCAAATGTAATTGCAGATGAATATCAAAAAGTATTCAACGTTATGCTTGATAATGTGAGCGAAGCTGAGTATAGTGCTATACTTAGAAATCATTCAAATAATTTTATTCCGAAAAAAACTATATTTGATTTTATTCTAGAAAATATGCTTTTTTTTGTTGCAACATTAGTTTTTATTGTTATTCTTTTTATTCTTTTTGGATATCAACAAAAGATTAAAAGAAGAATGAGAGTTGCGCAAGCATATAATACAGATTTATTAACAGGACTCATTGCATTACATAAATTTACAGAAATAATTGATACCACCTTAAAAAATGCACATGCTGGAGAATATGAACTTATTTCTTTTGATATTGATATGTTTAAAACAATAAACACTCACTATAGCAATGAAAGAGGTACTAATGCAATTTTAGCAATAGCAAATGGTCTAAAGAAAGCTTTTAAGGATAGTGATGCAATTATTACAAGGCGAACGGCCGATCAGTTTATTATTTTCAGAAAGATAAATGAAGGCGGTGAGATTAAATATATTTATGAAAATTTTATCTTACCTAATGTACGTACAACTTTAGGTGAAAAATATAATATTGCAATGTCGTTTGGAAATGTGATAGTTGAAAATTGTAAAGAGAAAACGTCTGCTATTATTGGGCATGCTGATACAGCTAGACTTGTAGGTAAAAATCAACACACAACTACCTATATCACCTTTGATGATAAAATGAAAAAGGTATATGAAGATAAAATTAACATTACATTCCGTATGGAAAGAGCACTAGGCAATAAAGAATTTGTAGTAGTGTATCAGCCTAAGATAGATTTTAACACCTTAAAAGTAGGTGGAGCAGAAGCATTAGTACGCTGGAGGCCAAAAGGAGAAAACCAAATTTTTCCTGATGCATTTATACCAGTCTTTGAAGAAAACGGATTTATTTTTTATCTAGATATGTTTGTTTTAGAAGATGTGTGCATTTTTATTAAAAACTTTTCTGGAAAAATTGATGTACCAAGAATTTCTGTAAATTTGTCAACATATACGATTCTTTCTGAAAAAGTTATACCTTCAATCATGGATATTCTTTCGCGACAAAGTTTAAAGCCTTCACAAATTGAATTTGAGATAACAGAGAGTGCGATAACATATGATGAAAGCAAATTGCTTACAAATGTCAAGATACTTAAGGACTTAGGTTTTAGTATATCAATTGATGATTTTGGTGCAGGTGTATCATCACTGAATAGACTTAGTACTATTGCTGCAGATATATTAAAACTCGATAAAGCCTTTTTTTCTCTAACGAACTCTACAGGAGTTAAAAGTAACATCATAATATCTGACGTAATTAATATGGCAAAGCACTTAAATATGTGCGTTGTAGCAGAAGGTGTGGAAACACTTGATCAAGCTATCTGGCTACGAGGCATTAATTGTGATTATGCGCAAGGTTATTATTTTGAAAGACCACTTGAACAAGAAGATTTTATGAAACTTCTTGAATCTAACAAAAACTATAATATTGTGTATTAGTTATCTCTTTGTGTCAGCAGAAAAAATCCAAAAGAATTCACCATTTTTTATAAAGTTATTGAACACATTGTAAAAATCTTCAGATTTTGCATTTTCCACTGTGTCAAACTTTTCTAAATAAAGCATAGGATTGTTTGATGATCGAATTCCTTGTTGAATTAAATGCGACCTATCATTTAATGTAATCATTTCCCGAGATAATATACGCGCAAACCTACTCCTAATTTTACTTAATAGAACTGTATTATCTGTTTGTAGCTCTTTATTGAGACTGTCAAAAGTATTTTGAACTAGTTTTTTTAAAGTTTCACGAGATTTTACTTTTGAAAAGCGAAAACTTGATACTGGATATAGCCCTGTACCAGGCACAACGCTTACTGCTTGTGCAGGTGAATTTTGTAATGTAGAAAACTCTCTGCTTAGACGATCAGTAATTTCATAGAGAAGTGAAATAAACAGAGCTTGTTCACTGTCATTAAATGATGGGACTTCGAAATATAACTGTGCCGGATCTGAAAAGTCAGTAGTAGGAATAAGTTTTGTAGGACGGTCTCCAGCAAGATTGGCAGGTACATCAGTTAAAAAAGTGTGTCGCAAACGTACAATT
>CAYJPS010000035.1:0-23527 GCA_964372135.1 uncultured Treponemataceae bacterium
TTTAGAACTAAACATTTTCTTGTTTAGTTCTTTTTTTTGTGGCATGATTAAGTATTGGACTCGAACTACTCCTGCTAGGGACTAGAGAATCAGGGAAATCAATTTTGAATAACTAATTAACTTTAGCCGCAAGAATTAACAGGATGTAAAGGATATTTTTTTGTGGTGTAAGGGGAAAAAATACCATTAGCCTGTTTAATCCTGTATTTCAGCGGCTATAAAAAGGATACTTTTGGTTGAAAATTGATTTCCGTGCTAGAGAATCCTCTAGTCTTGACTGATGTTTTTATTTATGCTATAAATACATGAGTAATATACATATAGGAGTGTAATTATGAATATGAAAAAAATTGTAGTTGTGTTAGTGCTTGTTGTAAGTGTGTTTGCTTTAACTGGCTGTTCTTGGTACATTGGAGAAGGACCTGCTGGTTTTGAAATGGGAATTTATAAGGCTGACTCTGGGTCAATGGAGTTTGATTTTCGTTCAAATGGTGAAGGTGTTGTCACTTGGGATGCGCCAGCAAGTAGTGATTATGATACGATATATGATCCTTTTACTTGGGAATTACACACAGGTAACGGGAGAGCTGATGAAATTTTTATTGACTACGAGACTTCTTTAGATGAGGTTATTAGGGTTATTTCTCCTAGAAGTTTTCGCATTATTTATTGGGGTGAGCTCGGAGAAACTCTTTATGAAAAACAATGGAGCCTCTTTGCTTGGTAGATACCATGATTTTTGGAATCATACCAAAAATTGAGTGATTGTTTGCCAGGGATGGCAAACAAAAAGAAACAGAAGCTGCATCAGGACGATGCAGCTTTTTTTTGCGCTAGGGGGCGCCACGGAAATACTTTTGATTTTTAGGTTTGCTGTGTCAAAAGATTGCAGTAAGCACCCGACCCTATTTTGCTTTTGCAAAATGGGGTAGCGCCAAAAACATTCTTATCTTGATTTATTCGCTCAAGTGTGTTATGTAATCTCCGAGTGCTTCGAGGGCTTTTGTTTCATCTTCGCCGTTGCAATTGATTGTAATGGAGTCGCCTTTTTTTATGCCTGCTTTTAATACTTTTAGTAGGCTTTTTGCTTCTACTGTTGTATCGTTTTTTGTGATGCTTATGGTGCTTGAAAACTCTTTTGCTAGTTTAACGAATGCATTTGCAGGTCTGCTATGTAATCCTGTTTCGTTTGTTATTGTATAAGTTCCGCTTGTCATTTTGTTTCTCCTAAGATTTCGTTTAAGTATGATGTTCCTGCTTCAGTTTTTTGAGCACCGAAAAAGTCGGCAACTGTTGCAGCTGTATCGGACAGTGTTTTGCGTGGTTTGAATTTTCCAGGTTTTATATTTTGGCCATATACTAGCAGGGGTGTTTTTTCTCTTGTATGTTGTGGGTGGCCGATTGTTGGGTCATTTCCGTGGTCGGCCGTGATGACTAATATGTCATCCTGTTTCAGTTTTTTGATAATAGTTTCTATTCCGTTGTCTGCTGTAGTAAGGCGTTGTGCATAGAGTTCTGTATTTTCTTTATGGCCAGCTAGATCTGTTTCTTGGACGTTTGCGCAGATGAAACCTTCTTGTAGTTCATCCATTGCATTTGCTGTTATGTCGAGGACTTCTTTTGTATCTATTGCTGGTAAGTTTTCTCCATACTGATTTTCTGCTATATCTGCCACCTTGCCTATAAGGATTGTTTTAATACCTTTGCTTGCGAGTTTTGCTGGGACTTGTGTTTCGGCCTCGACACCGTAGCCCATATGGACTACTTGGTAGCCTTCTTTATACACTCCTGATTTTGGGGCGCTGACACCTGCAAACGTTTCGTCTTTTTTTTCATAAGCATTGAGTATGTTTTCTATGGTAACTTCTGGTGCCCCAAAGGCTATAACTCTAGAAACCTTTACAATGTTTCGCACTATTTTCCCGACTATACGGACTGTTTCAAATGGTTCTACATCTAGAGCTGCTGTTATATTAAAGTTATTTCCAAGGTCTGTTTCCAAATTATCTCCAATAACCATTGCTTCATTTACGACAATGATTTGAGGGCCCTTTTCTGGGTACAGGCGTGTAGTATAGCCTTTTAGTTCTAGAGCATTTTTTACTTCTTGGAGGTGATGTGAAAAGGGTGATTGGATTGCTTTTTTTGGTTTTGATCCGAGCAGTTCTTGGTGGCCCCAAAAGGTGTCGGCTCCAAAGTGGGCTAGATTATGAAAGCTATAGCATGGATTGCTGACTGTGTGAATTGCATTGGCACTCATTGGTTGTTCTTGTATTTTTGAGCTTGCATTTCCATCTTCAATTGAATACTGTAATGCATTTAATAGGCCGAGTTTTTCCAATGTAGGCAGTGAAAAATTTTTTAGGCTTTTATATATATGTAGGCATGTGTTAGAATTGGTGTCTGCTGGTCTACTTTCTTTTACGTCATCCATTTCGCCAATTCCAAACCCATCTAAAACTAATACTATAAATCGTTTCATTATTTTGAACATCCTTTTTTGTTACAGTCACTAAGGTGGTTGCCTTGGGAGTCCCAAATGCTATCTAGTTTGGGTGAACCTTTTTGAATTCCTTTTATAAGTGCTACTCGACTTCTTGTCACGAATATTTGTGTTCTAAATGCCATTACAACAGGACTTCCAACTTTAAATTGTCCCTCTAATTCGAAGTGATAGTCTATAGCTTCTGCATTTACATTATGAACATTTGCATATTTTCTTCCTTCTGGAGTTTCTACTACGGCATTTTTTATGCCTGAGCGTCTATAATGGCCTCCACCGTAGCAAAAAGAGCTTTGTTTATAATTATGTGAAATTTCGCTTGCGTACACAATGCTCGGGATAAGTGGGTTCTCACAGTCAATAGTATCAGGGCTGGTGCCTGTTAGGCTATGTCCTGGTTCTGCATGGGAGCCGCCCATTTTTGCTATCATTTCAATGCTTTCCACCGTGTTGCAAGAAGGCATATTTATGTGCTTGCATTCTATTCCATATTTTTCTTGCAGCATTGTAGCCGTTTCAATAAGGGTATGAGCATTTTGTGTTTCATTTATTTTCTTATTTTCTGAGTTATAGAGGAAGCAGGGGAACGATGTTAAGCCTGCAAACTCCAATCCTTGGGTAGACTGTATTTGTTCAATTATTTGGGGTATTTCTTTTGGTGAAAATCCTGCTTCTTGGCTTGGGTAGAGTAAGTCATTAGCTCCCGTTACACGAAGGAGAATGTTTTGAGTGTATCCTTGTTTTAATAGTCCCGTTTCTTTCATTGCAAGAGCTATTTGTTTGATTTTTTCATACGAGTACACTGTGATTACTTCGGGTTTCATTTGCACTATTGATGCTATATGACATTCTGGAATTTGCACTAGGTGTCCAACATTCTTTATGGGAAGCCCTGCATTGTGTAAGTGGAGTGCTTCTCTAAAATCGACTGCAACAATTCCTTCAAATGTTGCATTGTTTTTTGTGCTGCAGTTTAAGATAGTTTGCGCAATTTTTGGATTTCTTCCAAGTTGTTTTAACATGCAATACAGCTTTATATTGTTTTTTGTTGCACTGTTCAATAATGCCATGGAATTCGCTTCTATTCCATCGAGGTCTATTACATACGTATCTGGTTCAATGTGCTTTGAGGAAATAAGTTCCAGTGCGTAATCGATGAGAAGTTTGTTATGTCTTTCTGTGTGTTGTAAAAACATTTTGTTTTAGCTCTCTTTTTTATGGCATTAGTTTCAATGCTTTTTGCAGTATTGATATTACTGTGTCTGCTCCAGCTCTCATGGGGTTTATACGAAGCATATATTTTGCCATTTCGGGATCTGATTTTAGGAATGTTCCTGACACTCTGTAAAAAAGTGGTGTTATTTCATATTTTGATTCTGCCCCAACGGGGAACTGCGATGCTCCAAATAGAGCTGCTTTTTCTATCAAATCTGGCATACATGGCTTTGAGAATTCTACAATTATTACTCGGGACTGAGCATTTGCTACATAGGCATTTTTTACTTCGGGAACTTCATTGTTATTTAAGCGCTCTGCTATCTCGTTGCACACTTTTGCTTGTATAGCTAGGGCAACAGGGGCGTACACTAAGGATCTGAGCGCGTCCAATGCTTCATGTCCTTGTACTTGCATGCCTCCTGAATATTGTACTTTTTGTATTGAATCTATAATATTGGCTTTGCCTACTACGCAACCTATACCTTGTGGGCCAAGTAGCTTGAACAGAGAAAAGCATGAAGCATCGGCACCGCATTCGCAGCCGATTTTTTTTACTTTCATTACCGCATAGTTGTCATCTGTTATTATTGGGCGGTGAGGTTTAGCCTGTTTGAGATCTTTAATAAGTTCTTCATAATCGTAGCTATCATCTAGCTTTTGACGCGTTAATTGTACAAGGCAGGCATCAGCTGATGTGGTGTTGTATTTTTCTATGTTAGCTTTATTATCATTAAAGTTTGATTTTTCTATTGCAATACCCATAGACTCACATGTTGCCTTTGTTGTTGGATATAGTGGTGCGTCATGAACAAAGAGCGTTTTAGGTGTAAGTGCGAACAGAGCACTTTGGATGGATCCTGTTCCAGCTCCGCGTACAAGTATTGCCTTTTCGGCATTAAAAAAATTGGCAATTACTTTTTCAACTGTTTTTGTTGCTTGCGGTTTTCCTGTGGGAGGGACAAGGCCTATATCACCATTTGATAAAAAAGATGAATTCGGGAAGTGCTGTGCAATAATGTCTACGAGTTTAAATTGAACTTGTATTGCTTCCTCTATTGTTAGTGGCTTTAAGGGAAATGTGTTTTTCATACGTGTCTCCAAAATATATTAGTGTAAAATTGTGTTCGGGTTTTCAGTGAGCATTACATGTATGTGAGATTCTGTCACACCTTTTTCTTTTAACAAGGGTAAAAAAGAATCAAATAAATAGGCGTATCCGTAGCCTCCATTTTCAAGCAAGTGGCTTTTGCGTGTTATATCCATGGATAGTAAGAGTTGTTTTTCGTATCCTCTTTTGCAACACTCGTAGATAAAGTCAGCTCGTGTATTATCTGATAGATATGCTTTTTTTCCGATTGTATCAAACTCAACATACGATCCTTCGTCAAGGACTTTAAGAATAGTATCAAGATTGTTTGCTAATGCTATGTGTCCTATAATAATTTTGTTTGTCTGTACACCGAGCGACTTTAATAATGCCACTTGCTCACATGCCATGGTACCGAGTGTTGTGTGTGTTGTAATTGGAATATTTGTTTCGATTTGAGCCGCCGCTGCTGCACGAAAAACTTTTTTTTCATGCTCTGTAAAGCAATCCTTACTTGTTCCAATTTCTCCTATGAGGCGAGCTTTTCTGTTTGAACCTTCGCAGCCGCTTGTAATATCTGATAATAATAGCTGAGTAAGTTCTTTTTCAGTTTTTTCATACACTTCGGTTGGAAAAAAAGGTTCTTTATAATACCCTGTTGCTATTATAACTTCGAGACCTGTATCTTTTTCCATTGTATCTATGTAAGCGTAATCTCTACCCATGCCTCTGCAGCTTACATCTACAATTCTCGTAAGGCCTCTAGCCTGAAGTGATTGTAACTCTGAGCATATTGCAGCATAAGAATCTAGTAGACAGTCATCATCTTTTTTTTCACCAGAAAGATCAATTCGTAAGTGTTCGTGCATATATGTCATGTTTTTTCTCCAAGTACATTTTTTTAAGTAGCAATTAATATCTTCTATGCATGATGAATGCTGTGCATTTATTCATCTTCTAAAATAAGGCATATATTTACTACGAGAAATTCTATCTCAGATTCAGGAAAACTTGCTCCAATAATTGATAGAAGATCTTGTACTATTTCATTTGCTTTTGAGAAGGATTCAAGTTCTTGAAATTCTTCCAACGCTTCTGCTTCCATGCTTGAAACTAATTCGCCTTTTTCTGCGCGAGTAAGAGCCATTGCAAGATGAGTTACAAAGCGGCTTCCGTTTTCTTCATTAAGTATTATTTCCCATTTTTCTTCAAGTCGCTTTGCTACAGTTTTTACGGTTTCATCGGCAGCACTACTAATTGTTCCTGATGATAAAAGTATTTCTAATCGATTTTCTAGTTGTTTGTCTATTAACACATTTTTTCCTTAACATATTTGTATCTTGTTAACAATTGTAAATCACAAAGTATGTTCTGTCAAGTATGGTAGATAAAACACGAAAAAATGTCTGATTTGCAATATCAAAAGATTATAGGATTGAAAATTTACAATTATTTTAAAATAATTTTCATTTACGCCCTTGACAACTGGTTTTTTTGTAATATAATTAAATATAACACAATATATGGGATGTATACATGGTAAATATAGTTGTCGGTGGGCAAATGGATAAGCAGAGTATTGCTGGGCTGGTTGAAAAGGTTGGTGGCGATAAAGTCACCGTTACGATTAAAAGTGACATTGAAGCGGCGCTTGCAGTACAAACGGGACAAGCGGATTTTTACATTGGTGCATGTGCAACAGGGGCAGGTGCTGCCCTTGCTATGGCGTATGCACTGGTAGGGGCACCGCATTGTACTGCACTAAGCATACCTGGAAAAATTTCTGGGGAAGATGAAATTAAAAAAGCAGTAACAGACGGGAAAAAAGCATTTGGATTTGTAAATAATGATGCAGAGCGTCTTCTTCCAATTCTCATCCCTCTTTTGATTGAAAAGAAAGGTTAATCAAAGGGACTAAGTAAGGTAGAAAGGCGAATTTTTTATATAAGAGCATTTTTGGTAATTCAAAATACGACATCTAAAAATATTCGCCAAAAAATACAACGATTTGTTTTAATACATGAGGAGGATAAGTATGGTATTTGAAATTAATCTACTAACCATTTTGGTTATGGCAGCTTTAGGGGGAATATGTTCTTACCTAGCTAATCAAAGTATTGCAGTGTTCAACGACGGTTTTCGTCCAATGTTCCCACAATACTTTAATGATCAAATTGACCGAAAAACATTGCTTGCAACAAGCTTTGCGTTGTCATTTGGACTTGTTGTGGGCTTTGGGCTTCCAACTTCGATTGCGGGTGGAATCATTATTGTTCACACCATTATGTTAGGTTGTGACATTATTGGGCCTGCTTTCAAAGCAGAAGGCGTTCAAAAATGGTTATCACTTGCAGCTGGTGCCGCATTTGGTATTCTATTGATGTTTGGTATGCAAGCGGTAATAAGCTTTTTTGCATACTTGCCAATTAACTTCCTTGGAAGTCTTGCAACAGTTGGTAGTTTAATTGTAACTACATTCTGTGTATTCCCTGCTCTTGCAGTTGCGTATCAAGCAGGTTACAAGAATGGTGTTATTACTTTTGTATTTACTCTTCTTGCAAAACAAGTTACAGCAATGTATGGTAAATATACAGTAGACGGTGCGGTATATTCAATCAATGCAGATGGTATTGCTCTTTTAGTGGCGATTGCTTTTATGGTTTTCTTTGCAGCAAGAAAGAAAACAGACGGAAGTTCAGTTGCATCAGCAGCATTTGCAATTTTTCAAGAAAATATTAAAAGAATTAGAAAAAACTTCTTACTTCTAGCACTTTCTGGTGGTATTGTTGCACTTGCGACAACACTTCTTTTGATTGCAGAAGGTCCTGGATCTCTTACTGCAACAGCAGAATCATTTATTTCAGGTTCAAACGACTACTCATCAGCAGCAATGATTGCACTTGGTAGAACACTTGGGTTTATTCCACTTGTAATGACAACAGCGATAATTTCTGGGGTATATTCACCTGCAGGAACTAAAGCCGTTCACGTTCCAGCTATCCTTTTTATAAATATGGGTATTCTTGGTATGGTAGGATCATTTTTTGTTGGTGCGCTTATCATGGTAGTGGAAGTTCTTCTACTTGGCTATATCGCTAAAGGTCTTGATCGATTCCCTGGAATGAAAGAGCTTGGTGATAATGTTAGAACAGCAATGAGTAAAATTTTGGATCTTGCACTTCTTATTGGTGGTGCTATTGCAGCAAACGCAATTGCTCCAACAATTGGGTACATTTGGATTTTTGGTCTTTATTTCTTAAATCAAACATCAAAAAAACCAGTTCCAACAATGGCAATTGGGCCTATCGGCGCAATAACTCTTGGGGTTCTCATAAACATATTAAGTTTAATTGGATTATTCCCAACACAATAATCTTTAGTAGTTGTTTGCCAGGGATGGCAAACAAAAAGAAACAGAGGCTGCATCAGGACGATGCAGCTTTTTTTGCGCTAGGGGGCGTCACGGAAATACTTTTGATTTTTAGGTTTGCTGTGTCAAAAGATTGCAGTAAGCACCCGACCCTATTTTGCTTTTGCAAAATGGGGTAGCGCCCAAAATAGTTACATTGCAATCTTGTTCATTTTTATTTTTTTTTGTATACTTGTTTTATGACGATTTGGGAGGCTCGAAGCGAGGCCGTTAAGCAGTTGCAATATTCTCAATCCAATTCAAAGGAGGGTGTTATATTTTTAACGCCTGCTCTGGATGCTGACTGTATTTTAGCGTATGTATTGGACTGTTCTCGAAGCGAGGTGCTTTCAAAAAACCAGGATTTTTTAGATAGTGATGATGAAGAGAAATTTTTTAGTTTGATTGCTAAACGGGCTACTGGGTTGCCTGTTGCATACATTATTGAAAAGAGAGAGTTTTTTGGGTTAGATTTTTTTGTGACTACCGATGTTCTTATTCCGAAGGCAGACACAGAGTTGCTTGTTGAAAAGGCACTAGAGATTGTATCTACTCATTTTAGTAGAACTAATGCCTCTTTTGTATTTGCCGATGTTTGTACTGGTTCTGGTTGTGTTGCTCTTTCAATATTGAGGACTATTTTTGATTCATATAAAGATATTAAAGCCTTGCCTCTTTTGACAGCTTATTGTACTGATATTTCTAGAGGAGCCTTAGATGTAGCTTATAAAAATGCTCTTTCGCTTTTACCATTAGATGAGCAAGATGGTATACGCTTTTTTCAAGGTGATTTATTGGACCCTTTGAAAGAGGCGAGTTTTGATTTAATTGTTTCAAATCCGCCCTATGTTCCCAAAGACATAGTTGACGAATTATTAAAGGACGGAAGGAGTGAGCCTAGGATTGCTCTAGATGGTGATATAGGAAGTGGTGAAAGCAATGATGGGTTATGGATCATTAAGCGTTTGATACCACAGGCTTTTGGCAAGCTAAAGAGTGGTGGTAGTTTTCTTGTAGAAACGGGCGAATATAACGCAAAAGAGGCTTCTTTATTGATGGAATCTTGTGGATTTTTAGAAGTTGAAACATTTGATGATCTTTCAGGACAACCTAGGGTAACAATTGGGAGAAAGCCGTGAGTCAATTTCAGTTTAATACAACTATAGAAAAAAAAGATGAAATAGAACGTGAGTTTTTTTTGTCGTATGCTAGTTATTCTGAACAAGACAGGGTATTATTTTCAAATGCACTCGAATATTTGATTTCACTGCATGGGGAAAAAATGCAAGATTGGGGTGAAGTATGCTACTTGCATCCTGTACGAGTTGCTGCAATTTTGGCCGAAAATAATTTTGATATTGAAACTATTATTGCTGGTCTTTTGCACAATGTTTCTTTGAGTGAAAGTTTTGATGAAGAGTTCATAGAAAAAAATTTTGGGTCTCTTGTTTTATCTCTTGTGCTTTCAATAAAGCGAATTACTGGTTTAAACCTTCAATGTGCAACTCTTAAAGAGGCCGACTCGAAAAGAAAGATGGTATTTGCTCTGGTGGATGATATTAGGGTGATTTTTATTAAGCTAGCTGATAGGCTTGATTATATTCGTATTGCCCAAAATTTTGAAGAGAGTTTTCAAAAAGAGTTAGCTAGCGAAGTGGTATATATTTGGACCCCTTTAGCCAACAGGCTTGGTATGGCTAATTTAAAAATTGAACTTGAAGATTTGTCGCTAAAATATTTAAATCCTGATGTTTTTGCTCACTTAAAGCAGCTTGTTTCACTAAAAAAAGAGGACAGGGAGGCGTATCTTGAACAGGTTCAAAAAGATTTATACAAGGCTTCTAGCAGGGCAAATTTAGATATAGTTGTTCATACGCGTGCTAAGCATTTTTACTCAATTTATCAAAAAATGCGAAAAAAGAATAGGACGGCAGAGGAGCTTTTAGATTTATTTGCCGTTAGAATTTTGTGTGAAAATGATGCCGACTGTTATACCATGATTGGTCTTGTGCATAATTTATGGAAGCCTCTTGATGGTAGATTTAAGGACTTTATTGCAAATCCAAAATCTAATGGGTATCAAAGTATTCATACAACGGTAATTCGAGATGAGGCACCTTTAGAAATACAAATTCGAACTCATGAAATGCATTCTGTAGCTGAGTATGGGGTTGCAAGTCATTGGCTATACAAAAAGGGTTTTAACAAAGACTCTGTTTCGGAAGGGGATTTGGAAATTGTAAAGGACTTAAAAAGCTTAACAAAAAATCATATAGAGGATGCAGACTTTTTTTTAAAAATAAAAACAGAGCTTTTGAGCGATGCAATTTTTGTTTTTACACCTATGGGTGATGTGAGGGAGCTTAGAAAGGGTGCTACAGCCATTGATTTTGCATACTCTATTCATACCACCATTGGGCAGACGATTGTGGGTGCGAAGGCTAATGGTAAGATTATTCCACTTTCTAGGTCTCTTGAAAATACTGAAGTAATTGAAGTTTTAACAAATCCTCAAGCCCATCCGAATGTGAATCAATTAGAAATGGTTGCATCTAATAGGGCTAGGAGCAAAATACGGTCATGGATAAATGAGCATGAAAATCTTTTTGATAGTGAAAAGACAAATGTTTCTGTGCTCCGAGAAGATGTTTCAAAAGAAGGCGAGAGGCGAGGGCATAAAAGAGGGGGTGGTGAGCCTGTAATAATGCAAGGGTCTACTGAAACTCTTGGTGCTCAGTCGGTAAAAATTAAAGTTGATGAAAATGCAAAGTATATGGTGCGTTTGGCAAACTGTTGCACTCCTTCTAGAGAGGATGATATTATTGGGTACGTATCGAGAGGGCGAGGTATTATTATACATCGAGAAGGATGTCCCAATTTTAATAATATTCAGAATATTAGTGAGAGAAAGATTGCTGTTGAGTGGCAACATGTAAAAGGTATTGAAGAGTCAGCAAAAAAGAAAAAATAGCTTATTTTCGTTTATATTTTTGTTGGCCTTCCTCTGTTGTATCAAGGGCTTCTATGTGGTCTACTTCGTGGTGTACAAAGTTCCAATATTTTTTACCAACCTCTTTTTTGTCAGTGTCGCTAATTCTGTCCCATTGGTAGCCTTTAAAGAGGTCTCTAAGCACAAATTTTTCACCCGGTTGTAACAAGTGAGATTCATGTTTTGCCATATCTAATAAGTTGTCTACATCTTCATGTTCTAATGTCATGATTTCCTCCTATCTTATTTTTATTGTACTACGTAAAAGAGGTTTGCGCAAGGGTTGTCTGTATAGAAAAAAGCTCCTTGCAAATATTTTGCAAGGAGCAGGGTATCTAATTAGAGGTAAAGAGGTTATTATGGTTGCTTGCCAATGTAAGCTAAGATACCCCCGTCAACATATAATATGTGTCCATTTACAAAGTCTGAGGCTGCTGATGCTAAGAAGACAGCTGGCCCTTCAAGGTCTTTTGTTTCACCCCATCGAGCAGCAGGTGTTTTTGCTATTATAAAACTATCAAATGGGTGTCTTGACCCATCTGCTTGCTTTTCTCTTAGAGGAGCGGTTTGTGGTGTTGCAATATATCCAGGTCCAATACCGTTACATTGGATATTTGCTTCTCCAAATTCTGAGGCTATATTTTTTGTAAGCATTTTTAGCCCACCTTTTGCAGCTGCATATGCAGAAACAGTTTCTCGTCCGAGTTCACTCATCATAGAGCAAATATTAATTATTTTTCCGCCTCCCTTTTTTATCATAGAAGGGATAACTGCTTTTGCCATGATAAAAGGAGCATTTAAGTCAACATCAATAACTTGCCTAAAATCAGCTGCGCTCATTTCACACATTGGAATTCTTTTAATAATACCTGCATTGTTTACAAGTACATCGATTATGCCAACTTCTTTTTCGATGATGTTTATATTTGTATTAACTTCATCTTCATTTGTAACATCAAAAACATACCCATGTGCAGTCAAGCCTATTTCTTTATACGCTTCTATGCCTTTTTCTACAAGATCTTTATTGAGATCATTGAATACAATTGTGGCGCCTGCTCGTCCTAATGCGCTTGCTATAGCAAATCCTATGCCATAGCTTCCGCCGGTAATTAGTGCTACCTTTCCCGTTAGATTAAAAATTTCGTTCATTTTATATCCTTTTTTATTTCATTTCAACAATAGGAATATTGTCCATATCATCAAATGCTTGGTTTTCACCACCCATTGCCCAAATAAATTTATAACTACTTGTTCCACAGCCACTGTGTATGCTCCATGAGGGGCTAATAACAGCTTCTTCGTTGTTCATAACAATATGGCGAGTCTCGGTAGGCTCACCCATGTAGTGAAAGACAACATTTCCTTCAGGAATATCAAAGTATGTATAGATTTCCATTCTTCTTTCATGTGTATGTGCCTGCATTGTGTTCCAAACATTACCTTCATCCAATTCTGTGAGTCCCATTGAAAGTTGGCATGTTTTTACAACATCTGGGTGAATAAACTGGTTTATTACACGTTTGTTTGCCGTTTTCGAATCACCTATTGGTTTTTTAGCGGCATCCTGGATAGTTAAAAGTTTTGTTTCGTAGCTTGTGTGTGCCGGGGCTGATACCATATAAAATTTTGCAGGATTGTCTTTTTCTTTGCTTGTAAAAAACACTTTTTCTGCTCCTTTTGTAACATACAAGCAATCTTTATTCTCTAAAGAATACTTTGTTCCGTCAACAGAAATTTCTCCCGTGCCGCCGATGTTGAAAATTCCAATTTCTCTGCGTTCAAGCATGAACTTTGTACCAAAATTTGCCCAAACATCAATGCCTTTATCTATTGAAATTTTATCAGTTGTTGGCATGCATCCTAGGGTTACCATTCTGTCTACATGAGAGTAAACGGCAACAATTTCATTTGCTATATACAAATTTTTGATAAGAAATTCATTTCTTACTTCTTCGGTTGTATATCTCTTAAAATCTTTTTGGTTTGCGCTATAGCGAATATCCATATTTTCTCCTAAAAATTATAAATCCTACGTCTCTATTTTTTTGTATATAAGACTTTAGTTTTATTAGACTTTTGTTAACTCTATTTTACCAGTACATTTTAATATGTTTTTGATTACATCTTTTGTGGTGTATATGCATAAAAACACTCCATTCAAGGGCATGCTTAAATAACCCCATCTTTTTGCTATTTGTAATACTGGCATTGTTTGAGGTGCATTCATAAACAGTTCCAAGCTATATACAAAAAAGAACACAAAAAATACCAGTGCAATGATACTTGATATTACTTCAACAATGTAGAACTTTTTTACGTTCCAATATTTTTTTAGAAAAAGGTCTACTTTAAAATGCTCGCTTTTCCTACATAATAATGTTGCGCCAAACATAACCATGTATGCAAATAGAATTTCAACAACTTCTGCATACCAGCTCATTTTATAATCTATGGAAAACATACGAATTATAACATTTGCAAGCAATACGAAAAAGATTCCTATAAAACATGCTAGAGCAAGAGTAGTAATTATTTTTGCAACAATATTGTCAATTTTTTTTATTACTTCCATAATATCTCCTTACATCAATAGATTTGGAACAAAGGTTGAAAGAGGCGGCCAAAAAGCTACGAGAAGTAGAACAATAAAAATTCCTATTAGATATGGCGCAACTTCTTTAGAAAGGTCAATGACGTCAACTTCGCATATACTTGATACCGCATATAAGCTCATCCCTACTGGGGGCGTCAGAAGTCCAATCATACTTGCTAAAATCATTACAACTCCAAATTGAACATCACTCATCCCTAGAGATTGAACTACTGGTATAAATATAGGTGTTGCAATTAAAATTACTGCAGTTCCTTCGACAAAACATCCTAAAACTAACAAAACAAAAATTATAATCATAATTAATATATATTTATTTGTTGTTAATGTTACTAATCCTTCAATTACCATATTTGGTATTCTTTGATGTGTTAAGAAATATGCTAAAAAATTTGCAATTGCAATAATGAAAAGGGTTTTGCAACTTTGTAACATAGATTGTTTTAAAACGATTTTAACATCTTTTAAGGTTAACTCTTTGTATACAAAAAAACCTAAAACAAATGAATATGCGCATGCAACAACAGCAGCTTCTGTGGCTGTAAAAAAACCGCCCCAAATGCCACCTATGATTATAACAATTGTCATCAAAGGCAGAACAGCTTTTCTAAAATAGGCAAAACGTTCCTTGAATCCGAGTTTCTTTTCTATTGGGTATCCTCTTTTTTTGCTGATATAACTTACACTGATTGCCATGGCGCCTGCCATTAAAAAACCAGGAAGAAACCCGGCCATAAAGAGTTCTCCAACCGAGGCTCCAACAACCGAAGCATACACAACAAAAGGAATACTTGGAGGAACTACAGGGCCTATGGTCGATGATGCAGCGGTAATTCCAGCTGAGAATTTTTTATCAAATCCAGCACCTGTCATGGCTTTCATTTCTATTGCTCCAAGCCCTGCAGCATCTGCTACAGCAGCTCCGCTCATTCCTGAAAAAATTAAACTTGAAAAAATGTTTACTTGGCCTAAGCCTCCTGGCCAATGGCCACAGCAAGCTTTTGCAAAATTAAAAATTCTATCCGTTACTCCACTTGTGTTCATTAAATTTCCTGCTAAAATGAAAAATGGAATTGCAAGCATTGTAATGCTTGTTGAACCTACATAGATTCTTTGTGCCATTACTGCTAGGAAATTGCCTTGGTCTAAACCTATAAAGGCGCCAATAGAAATAATTCCCATGCTTGCTGCGACAGGTACTCCAAATACCATTAATCCGATTAATAATACGGATATAACTAGCGCGAGCATATTTTCCTCCTTCTATTTATAAAGAAAAAAAAGTGATTCAATCCGTAGATTAAACCACTTTTTCTCAGTAAAGATATAAAACTATCTTTCTGCTTCTACCATTTCCAAGAATGTATCAATATACTCTTGGCTTCCTGCGTAATCAACAATTGCTGCATATGCTGGAGCCATTTTACTTGCAAAGTCTGCTGTGTTAGGGCGTGTAACAACCATACCTACTTCTTCAAGTTTTTGAATGTAGTCTGCTTCGCCGTTTTGTGTTAAATCACGCATTGTTTGTGCAGCGTTTTTGCTTTCTTCTGTAAGAATAGCTTGGTGTTCTGCAGAGAGGCCATCCCATACTTTTTGAGAGATAACGAGGTTCATAGAGTTATAAACATGGTTTGTGAGAGCTAAGTATTCTTGAGCTTCATATAGTTTGTTAAACCAAATAACGCTGAGAGGGTTTTCTTGTCCGTCTACAACACCTTGTTTTAGTGATAGGTATAATTCATTGAACGCAATTGCTTGTACATTTGCACCAAGTGCTTCCATACATGATTGTAATTGGATTTCACCAGGGGTTCTAATTTTTAACCCTTCAACATCTGAAGGTGAATTTACAGGACGAACAGAGTTTGTTAAATTTCTAAATCCGTAATCCCAACTTCCAATGAATACCAAGCCTTGGTCTAATAAATCATCTTTTACCCAGTCATAAAAAGGTCCATCTAATACTCTGTATGCATGGTCGTATCCATCAAAAGCAAATGGCATCATTACAGTAGCAAATTTTTTAGAATATTTATCTAATGAACCTTGTGTTCCTAATGTCATATCAACAACACCTTGGATATTTTGTTCTAGCATTTCATCTGGAGCTCCAAGTTCATTGTTTGGATACACTTCAATTTCAATTGCTCCACCTGTTCTTTCTTTTACAGCGTCTGCAAATTGTTGAGCAGCAATTCCACCTGGGTGATCAACTGCTGCATAGTGAGCTAGTCTCATTGTTGTAACTTCTGTGCTGCTGTCGCTTTGTCCGCCTGCGAATACCATGCTAATAGTAGCTAGTACTAATAATGCAACTAATAATTTTGTTTTCATAAAATTCTCCTAATGTTATCGTTTCGTGTTTTTTTACGTACACGTGTTTCTTTTGTCTTCATGCGGTAAATCTTGCATGAAAAAGTATCCTTATTTTTTTAATACGCTCAATAGTCCTTTAAACCATGTTGGAACGTCAGTTTCAATTTTGTTTTCTGGATATGTTCCATCTTCTCGAGGCATTGTTCCGTATTTAACCATTCTTTCTACATGGCCACCTTTATCAGTTCTTGGTGGTGAAAAAATGTCAATTGCTTTAAATCCAGTTAGTGTCTTTCCACCGTGCATTACTCCGCCTGGATGTACACAAACATCTCCTGCTTCCATGTGAATTGTTTGTCCGTCAACAATGTGTTCTTCTGTTCCTTCTAGCATAATCAAAATCTGTTCAGCATCATGATTATGGTAAGGGAAAGTAGCTCCTGGGGGATTTTGAATGAAGCTTATTTGAACATTGTCCCCTAAGATGAATTGAGTTACAATTCCTTCTTCTTCTACTAACGGTGTAAAAGGTAGCTCATCGATGCGGTATACATACTTCCGTTCTTTTTCCATAAAAACCTCCTTAGTAAATTATGTACTATAAAATAAATATTTAGAAAAATTGTTTTGAAAAGCAAATAGCAACGCTATGCTTTTCGTCTAATAAAGTAATTAGCTTTATTAGTTTTTCTTGTCTTGTTTATAGTGTATGCAAAGTGTAACACAGCTTTTTTTATCTGTCAAGTAAAAATTTGCAAAAAAAGCAAACTTGTATACAAGAAATTTTTAACATATAATTTTGTAAATATTTATATTATATATAAATACGATTATTTTCAAAAAATTATCAAAAAATAACTTGTGTTTTTTTAAAAATTATTGTAAACTTGTATACAAGATTTAAGATATTACAAAGGAAAATGTATGAAAATAAGCGGACAACTTTTACTTTTAATGAGTATATGCATGATTTCGACAATTATTGAGGCTATACTTCCTTTTTCTTTTTCTGCAAGTGTGATTGCAATGGTTATTTTATGGGCTTTGCTACAGGTAAATGTCATTAAATCTACGTCCTTAGGAGAGGTGGTCACTTTTTTTCGAACTGAAATGGCATTGTTTTTTGTCCCTATTTGTGTTACAATTATAGATAGATTGGAGATGATAAGACAAAACGGAATCCTCCTCCTGTTTATTTGCTTTTTTGCTACAATTTTTACTTTTTTTGTTTCAGGTTATACTGTGGTATTAATTATCAGAATGAGGCAAGGTTTTAAAAAATGATATCAGAACTTTTAAATTCACCTTTTTGGGGTATTGTCCTAACAATGCTTACTTATAAATTAGGATGTTTGATACAAAAAAAAGCAAAAGGCTCACCGTTTGCAAACCCTTTACTGATTTCTGTTTTGCTTATAGTTGCATTTTTACTTATGTTTCAAATCCCTCTTGATAAATATATGATAGGAGGAGAAATTCTTAATTTCTTTTTAGTCCCGATTTCAGCTATGCTAGGTGTCAATATTTATAATCAGAGGGCCGTGCTAAAACAATATTTTGCCCCTGTGGTTGGAGGTTGCATTGCTGGTGCATTTGCAAATATTGGATTTATTTTAGGTGTTTCTAAACTTTTATCGATAGACAACGTTTTTGTTCGCAGTATATTGTCCAGGAGTGTAACAACTCCGATTGCTTTGGCGTTGTCAGAGCAAATAGGAGGGATTGCTGGCATAACAATGCTTTCAATTCTCATCACAGGTGTTACTGGTGCTGTTCTATCGCCAATATTAGTAAAGCTATTTAGGTTGCATAATCCAGTAGCCACAGGAGTGGCAATTGGTGCTTCCTCTCATGCTCTTGGAACTGTTACAGCAATGAAGTTGGGTGATGTTGAAGGATCTGTTAGTAGTGTTTCAATTGGCATCTCAGGATTAGTAACCGTAATTATATTTTTATTTTTTTAAGGAAGAGAAAATGAAAAACGATGAAGATGAAAATAATTTATTTTCTATAGACGATTTGTATGAAATATTACGAACGGAAATAATAAATTTGAAATTCAGTCCTGGGACAAAGTTGAGTGAGAATACTCTGTGTTCACGGTTTAATATTTCAAGAACTCCTGCAAGGGCAATATTAAGCCGCTTGCAAGCAAGTGATTTAGTTAATATTATTCCAAAAAAAGGAAGCTTTATAAGCTTGATAGATTTGGATGCAGCAGAACAAATGATTTTCATGAGAATTCAAGTAGAAAAAGCGTGTATGAAGTATATTGCAAAACATGAAGATGCTCGGTTAATAGATTTGCTTAAAAAGAATTTAGAGCAACAAAAAAAATTAATTCAAAATGCAAATATCGAAAAGTTTTATGAAATGGACTCAGAATTTCATCGGCTGTGTTTGTTATCATGCGAGAAAGGTCGTTTGTGGCAGTTGATTCAAGAAAACAATATACATTATTCACGCTATAGAGCTTTAGACTATCATACGAACAGGCGCATTCATCTTTTAGAAACGCTTTATTCACAACACTCTCATCTGCTTGAACTTATGCAAATGGGAAAGGAAGATGATATAGATAGGGCAATAACAGAACATTTATATGGTGGGTTTTTGAGAATGCATAAAGAATTTTCTGGAGAATATTCAAGCTTCATTAATAAGGATGGGCGTACATTAAAACAAATAATCCTAGGAATCAAATTGTTGATAAATGAAACAAAATAAAAATATATAGTTACGAGGAAAAAATGGAAAAAAAAATTTTAATTACTGGTGCTGGAACAGGTATCGGAGCAGAAAGTGCTAGAGAATTAGCAGCGGGAAATCATTTATTTTTACATTACAACGCATCAAAAGATGCTGTATTAAAAGTAAAGGATGATGTTGAAAAATTGGGTGGAAAAGTTACCCTTCTACAAGCAGATATTACAAAAGAAGATGCTTGTGTTGGTTTAATTGACGAATTAAAAACTTATACCGACTCTTTGGATGTATTAATAAACAATGCAGGAGGTTTAGTGCAACGCCAAGCTGCGGACGCTCTTGAATGGTCTTTGATGGACAAAATATTTTCACTTAATACCTTTAGTTTAATGAAAATAACATCATTATGTATTCCTTTATTGAAAAAGAGCAGTAAAGATCCTAGTATTGTTAATATATCAAGCATAGTAGTAAGACATGGTGGTCCTACTGCTACAATCTATGGCGCTGCAAAAGGTGCTGTAGATGTATTTACACGTGGTTTAGCAAAAGAGCTTGCTCCAGAAATTAGAGCTAACTCTGTTTCTCCTGGTGTTATTGATACGCCTTTTCATGAAAAAGTGAGCACTCCTGAGCAAATGGATGCGTGGGCAAGCAATAACCCTTTAAAACGAAATGGAAACCCAAGTCATATTGCAAGCGTGGTTCGACTTTTAATTGAAAATGACTTCATAAATGGAGAAGCTATTGACGTTAACGGTGGATTAAATATCCGCTAAGCAAACTATGAACTAGAGATAATCTTATAGATTATCTCTAGTTTTTACATTGACATTACAAGTGAGTCTTGCAAAGTTAAGATGTTGGCCCATAGACGATTCGAACGTCCGACCTATTGCTTAGGAGGCAATCGCTCTATCCAACTGAGCTAATGGACCGAAAATAGGAAACCCTATCTATTTTTTCCAAACAACCAATAAAGCACCAAGTACTAAAAGGTGTGATGAAAAGCTTTTTAAGAAACGTAAAAAGGCGTTCATGCTTTCAAAAGCACCATCCAATAATCCACCGCTTCCTAGAATATCTACGAGGACAATTACAACAATCCAAACGATGAGAATAATAAATACAAAGAGATTTGTAATTCTCCCTGTATTTATAAGAAAGTTGAGGAGCAAAAATACGCCTGCTATAAGTTCACAAATTCCGAGTGCAATAACAACGATATTTGCTGAATCTCCATCTAAAATCTTATGTACAGCGGATGCTATTTCGTTTCCGCTTATTCCTGCTTGTATTTGACCGATAACGCCTGCATCTAGTTGTACTGTTAAAATCCCAGATACAATCAAAAACAATGCTACTGCAAGCTGTTGTATTGTTGCGCTAACCGTTCGTTTTGATAAACTCATAATGACCTCCAAAAGTATAATACATAATACTATTTTTTCGTTTAAAACTCAATAGCTTGAGGGAATAGTTCATGGAATTCAATTTTGAATAACCAATGAAATTTAGCCACAGATGAACAGGATGTAAAGGATGGTTTTTTGTTGTCTAATGGGAATAAATACCATTATCCTGTTTAATCCTGTATATCCGCGGCAATAAAAATGACACACTTGGATGAAAATTGATTTTCGTGGGGATAGTTATAGTGTTTACGAAGTAGCTAGATACTCACTTTCTTTTTTTCCTGCAAGTAGCGTACAATAAGTAGGGCCAGTCCACCTACAATCATAATCAGACAAAAAATCTGCCCAGTAGAAATATTAAAAAGCGATTGGTTAAAATAAATAGGGGCGTCAGGATTTGCAGTTATTCTGTAACCTATGTCAGCATCTGGTTCTCGGAAATATTCAATAACGAAGCGAAATAATCCATATCCAATTGTATAAATAGATGTTAAGAAACCATCAAATGGACTTTTTTTGCGCAAAAACCATAGTATAAGAAAGAGAATTATGCCTTCAAACAGAGCTTCGTATAATTGACTAGGATGTCTAGGCAAGTTTACAAGAACTGTTTCAGCTGTAATTTCAATGCCACATTCTTCTGCGACTTGCTTTACCCATGGAATAGAAGCGGAAAATTTTGGTGCTGTTGGGAAAACCATGCCCCATGGTTGTGTTGTAATTCTTCCATAGAGTTCAGCATTGAGAAAATTTCCAAGACGTCCGAATGTGTATCCAAGGGGGATTGCTACACCCATTGCATCAATCCATTTAAGCATAGGACGTTTTTTTATTAGGCACCATATTACCATGCCTATAAAGCCTCCAACAAAGCCACCGTGATATGACATTCCTGAAAACCCAGTAAAAACGCCTGCTTCATTGAAAGGCCAAAAAATCAGCCATGGTTTTTGCCAATAAATGCCTGATGTATCATAAACGAGGGTTCCAAAAATTCGAGCTCCGAGTAAGAGTCCGACAATACCATAAGAAAAAAAGCTAAAAACGTCGTCTTCTGTTGTCTTTACTCCCTTTGTATCAAGGCGGCCTTCTTTTGTCAATTTTCGAAAAACTAGTATAGCTGTTCCAAAGGCAAATATATACATTAGCCCATACCATCGTATGAGGCCAAGAAAGGGCACTCCTGGAAAAATTTCAGGAGAAATCCATGAGGGATAGTTTAATGATAGAATCATAGTTTAAATCCTTGAGAATGTGCTTTGAGAATTTTTGATTTTAGTAGATTGTTTGCATTTCTGAGCTGAGTAATTTCATATTGCTGTGCTTTTATGGTATCAGCAAGATCAGCTGTAGTTAATGCTCCAGATCCTATGAGGTCTTCAATATATGACATTTTTGATTCATAGTCTTCTTCGGCTTCACTTTCCATCGTTGCAAATCCATCAAGAAGCATTTCGTTATTAGAAAAAGTAGAAGACTTTGATTGTATTACTTTATCAGCAATCCTAAAAATTGACTGAGATAGAATAGACTGTGGTTTATACATTGTTATGGGCATTTTTGAAGATAAAGCAACATCTTGCATTGGGTCTCTAAAAATAATTCCAAGGTAATCTATGTCAAGGCTGAGATAGTCGAGGCAAGACTTTCTAATTTTTAATGCCCTATCGGCAGTTTTTGGATCTTCAATCATATTCATAATAAGACGAGGTTTAAACTGCTTTAAGTGGCGAACAAAAATTTGCGCATTCTGTGGGTCTACTTCTGTTATTTTTTCTATAAGTTTTGAAATATATAATACTTGGAGCTCTTGTGGTCGAGATTTCATTTGTTCAAGATAGATGTATGCCGGCGATTTTTTCGGAAACGAATTGTACATTAATCTAAAGACAGCATTTTTCAAAAAAAGATATGCATTTAAAGTTGCCGTGACTGTTGGGGCTGTAACTAATATTCCTTGTGGGGAAAGCAAAAACATGTCTAGTATTGATAAATGTGTTCCGGCTCCGAGATCAAGAATTAAAAAATCTGCCTTTATTTCTTGTAAGTGCTTTATTAATGAGCGTTTTTTTGAATACGGTATTGCTGTTAGGCCAGGAATTTCTGAATCACCTGCTATAAAGCGAACATTTTTATAGCCTGAAGGTATAATGATATCTTCAAACCTTGATGCACCTGATAAAAATGTACCAAGTGCTACTTTTGGAATTTGAACTCCAAATGCTAAATGTAAGTTTGATGCTCCTATGTCGAGATCTGCTACGACTACATCCTTACCGGCCTTGCCTAAGGCTATTGCTAAATTTGCTGCAACGAGACTTTTTCCAACTCCACCTTTTCCGCTTGCAATAGGAATTATTTGCATATTATTCTTCTGACCCTTTTTCGTTATTACGTTGTTTTAAAAGCATTATAGTACATAGTATAGCATCTATTGTAAAAAAAATCACTATAAAAGGTATCATTTCTATAAAATAAATACCATCATTCAGTACATTAATGCTTATTTTGTTCATATATTGAATCGTATACAGTACTAATCCAGTTGTAGAAGCAATTTTTTGCATTACAAATAGATAATAAAAAATTTTTCGAGGGATTTGCGCTTCTTCTTTCTCTTGCGTTGCTTTGAACATCACATAAAGAAGCACAAAGGGTACACCAAGCAGCGGCCCTGCAATATACCACCCAAAAGGAGTTTCGATGCCTGAGAGATTGGCATTTAAACTAAGAAAAAAAAGTAGTCTTCCTAGTTCATATATAGCTAACAAATGAAAACGTGTTTTAAGCATCCACTTTTAGTATATACCATATTATTAATACAAGCAACTGTTTTTTTTACGTAAAAAGGGCTGTCTTTCTTTTAGACAGCCCTTTTATGTGAGAGGTATAAAATTACTTGTAAAGAATGTTTGAATAAATGTTTTCGTATAATTCTTGTTTTCCTGATTCAACTTTTAAGTCTTTGTATTCAGGAGCAAGTTTTGAAAGGTCTTCTAGAGTTAATTCTTTATTTGCAAATTTTGCACCGTTTCCTGAGTCAAAAGAAGCATATCTGTCTTTGCGCATTTTTGCAAGTCGTCCATCTTCTCTCATAGCCACGGCTTTTTCAAGTCCGAGTGCAAATGCATCCATACCACCAATGTGTGCGATGAACAGGTCATCTTGATCGGTTGAATTTCTTCTGATTTTTGAGTCGAAGTTTAATCCACCTGTTTTGAATCCACCCATTTCAAGTATTGCATCCATTGCGAGTGTTGTTTGTGC
>CAYJPS010000036.1:0-22317 GCA_964372135.1 uncultured Treponemataceae bacterium
CAAAGCTTTCAAAGCAAGAACAAATACCAGTTGTGGCTCTTGGTGGAATAGAAAAGTGGCAAGATGCCGTTGAGTTTATTATGGCAGGTGCTAGCGCCCTTCAAGTGGGTACGGCAACCTTTGCAAATCCATCATGCATGATTGATATTATTGCGGGGCTAAAAGATTATATGACTCGAAAAGGCTATACTACTATTGACGATTTCCGAGGGTGTGCTTTGTAGAAAAGTATAGCGATTATTTTTTATCTTTATCTCGTAGGCCATCTATGTAGCTATACATGGTAACTTTTGATATTCCCATCTTTTTAGCTACAATGTCAATGGATCCTTTGATAAGGAATATACCTCTTTCTTCCATTTCTTTTATAATTTTAATTTTTTCATTTCGAGAAAGTTTTTCTACTTGTTTATTGTTTAATACTTTATCAATTAAAACTTCTACTAAATCACTAACATGGGTATCATGTGAAACAGTTGGTTTTTTTTTGGTTTGACCTCCTTGTTCTAGGTCGGGCAACATGGCTTGCATCCATTCAATGTTTGCCATTATTGGGCTTGTATCTATATTAATACACATTGCTCCTAAGAGTGTTCCTTTTGCATCTTTTATTAGAGCAGTGGAAGATTTTATAAGTTTTCCATCTTCAGTATGAAAGTAATAATTATTTATGGTTTCCTCTTTAAAAGTTTTGTCGAGCATTATTGTTGGAATAAATTGATTAAAGCTTTGTCCAATTTTTCTTCCTGTAATATGATTGTTTACTGTATACACTACGCTGTGCTCGGGGTCACTTAAATCGTGCAATACAACTTCACATCCGCCAGGGATGGTTTCAGATACCATGTTTGCAATAGGAATATATGATGCTAATATTTTATTCAATTGGGTGTTCCTTTTATTCATTGGGATATATCTTTATTGTAACACTAAAATCTTAACAAATCAACATATAATTTTTTATAAAAACGTATATTTTTTTCTTGACAAATATAAAGTTATGGCTTATAATTTTTTCTATGAAATAATAAATAATTATATAAATGTATAAATATATAAAAAAGAGGTGAAAAGAATATGAAATTTATTACAACAGAACAAAGTGTTAGAGATGGAGGCCATTACACGCCAGGAGTAGTACATGGTGATACACTGTACATTTCAGGGCAGCTATCAATAGATCCAGCTACAGGAAAGCCTGCAGTTGGTGGTGTTAAGGCTGAAGCAGCTCAGGCATTAAAAAACCTTCATACTGTTTTAAAAGCTGCGGGAGTTGAAAAAACAGATGTGATTATGTGTAGAGTGTATGTGCCTGATGTGGCCTATTGGGCAGAGTTCAACGAAGTATATTCAGAGTTTTTCGCAGACCATAAACCTGCAAGAGTAGTGGTTCCAAGCAATAATCTTTATGCAGGGTGTTTAGTGGAAATTGAAGCTGTAGCTGCAATAAGGTAATTATGAAAATGAGATATCAAGATTTGGATACTCCAGCATTGATTATAGACTATGATACGATGTTGGAAAATATTAAGATTATGCAAGACTATGCAAATACACAAAGTGTCGCATTAAGACCGCATACAAAAACTCATAAAATGCCCCACTTAGCACTTATACAACAAGAATATGGTTGCAAGGGCATTACAGTAGCTAAAGTTGGTGAAGCCGAAATAATGGCGAAGAATGGCCTTAGCGATATTTTTATTGCAAATCAAATAGTCGGGCAAAAAAAACTTGAAAGGATAAAAGAACTTTCTGTGAATAATAGTATTTCTTTTGGTGTTGATACTCCATGTCAAGTTATTGCAGCGAACGAAATGTTTGATGGTTCATCAAAAAAAGCAGAAGTTCTTATAGAAATTGAGGTTGGTGAAGAAAGAAGCGGAATAATAGAAGAAGATGATTATATCGAACTTTTAAAAACAATAAAAGAATGCACGAATGTTCACCTTAAAGGAATTTTTTCACATGAGGGTCATTGCTACAATTCTAATTCAATTGAGGAATGTCGAGAGCAATTTGATATCAGCCAGAGAAGAACATTGCATTTTGCAGAAATAGCTCGCCAAAATGGCTTTGATATCGAGGTTGTAAGTATTGGCTCCACACCATCTCTAATGCAGAATTTTCCTATTATGGATGGGATTACAGAAATTCGACCAGGAACATATATTTTAATGGATGCTTCTATGGGCGCAACAATTAACTCTTTAGAGAGATGTGCTGCTACTGTTCTAACAACAATAATAAGCAAGCCAACAAAAGAAAGAATTATAACAGATGTTGGCGCAAAAGGTATAACTGCCCAAAAACGGACTAAAGGTATAAGTGCAACTGAGGGTATGGGAACCATTAAAGAAGATACATCAGTAACAGTATTTGATGTGTATGATGAGCATGCAATAATTTACAATGAACAGTTTAGCAATAGAGTTTCTGTTGGCGATAAAATTGAAGTTATACCAGTACATATTTGTCCTGTGTGTAATTTGCATGAAAAAGCGTATTTGGTAAAAAATGGCGAAGTTATTAGTGAAGTCCCTGTTTTATGCAGGGGAAAACTACAATAGAAAAGAGGTAAAAAATGAAAATTGCATTAGTTCAAATGATGGTTGTAGAAGATAATGATGAAAATATTCGTGTTGCATGTGAAGAAGTAAGTGCCGCAGCAAAAGAGGGTGCACAATTTGTTATCTTACCTGAAATGTTTTGCTGCCCTTATAAAACTTCTAACTTCCCTGTGTATGCACAAGAAGAGGGTGGAAGAAACTATCAAGCAATGAGTGAGTGTGCAAAAGAAAATGCAGTATACCTCATTGCAGGTTCTATGCCAGAAAAAGAGGGAAGTAACATTTTTAATACTTCATATGTTTTTGACCGTTCTGGAAAATGCGTAGGAAAACACAGGAAAGTACATCTCTTTGACATAGCAGTAAAAGGTGGGCAAACTTTCAAGGAAAGTGATACTCTCACACCAGGTAATCAAATTACAACATTTGAAACCGAATATGGAAAAATGGGACTAGTTGTATGCTTTGATTTTAGATTTCCAGAAATGGGAAGAATTATGGCAGTTGAAGGGGCAAAGATTATCTTTGTGCCAGGTGCTTTTAATATGACAACAGGTCCTGCACACTGGGAGCTATTGTTTAGATCAAGAGCCCTTGATAATCAAGTATTTACTGTAGGCGTTGCTCCTGCACGAGATGAAACAGGGCCATACTGTTCATACGGTAATTCAATAGTTGTTTCTCCATGGGGAGATGTTGAGGCTCGACTTGATGGAGAAGAGGCTACATTGTTTTACGATATTGACTTGCAAAAAATTGAAGAAATTAGGAGTCAAATTCCAATGATTGGCGTTAGGCGCAGTGATATATATTCACTGACAAAAAAATAAACGTATAAGGAACGAAAAATTAGCATGTGTATAATTTTTCGTTTGTATTTTGCAAGTGTTACTTTCAAAGTACAAATTTGTGTCCTTCATGTTACAGCGCATACATGTATAAGTAAAGGAGTAAAATTGTATGAGTACAGAACAAGAACAAGTAAAGACAGAAAATTTACTTAAAACTCAAGGGAATTGGTCTTCAATTCTTAAGCTGTTTGGAATTATTGCCATAACTTCCTGTATTGGTGAGTTTATTGGAATGATTTCAATACCGGTAGGGCCTGGGAAATTTGTCCTTTTACCAATGATTTTTGCAATGCTATTGGCAGTTGCAATTACACCTGATGCATTTGGTCGATGCATTAGCAAGTTAAAAAACTTGTGTGGTGAAAAAGAAGTAAAGCTAGCGGAAAACATTATTATGCTTCCACTACTTTTGTTAGGCGTAAAGCTTGGTACAATGGCAGGTCCTAATATTATGAAGCTTATTGAAGCTGGCCCTGCTCTAGTATTACAAGAATTTGGTAACTTAGGAACTATGCTTATCGGTTTGCCTATTGCTTTACTGCTAGGAATGAAACGTGAGGCAGTTGGTGCTACAGTAAGTATTTGTCGTGAGCCTACATTAGGATTAATTGGTGAAAAATATGGTATTAGCTCACCTGAAGGTACTGGTGTAATGGGTACCTATATGGTTGGTAACTTGTTTGGAACAATTTTCTTCGGGCTTCTTGGATCCTTCGGTGTATTAACAGGTATTCACCCTTATGCACTTGCAATGGCTTGCGGTATGGGTAGTGGTTCTATGATGACTGCAGCATCTCAAGCTTTAGCTGCTAGTGTACCAGAAATGTCAAATGAAATTTTGGCCTATGCTGCAACGTCAAATATCATGACAAATGTTACTGGTTTATATATGGTATTGTTTATTTCATTGCCAGTTTCAAATTTCTTGTATAGAATATTTGGAAAAGCTTTTTCAAGAAATCGTTAGGGAGTAATAAGATGAACGAAAAAATTGTTAAACTATTAAACGAATTTAAAATATTATTAATGTGCGGTGCAGTTGTACTAGTCACTCAAATTGTTGGTTTAGACGGCAAAATTGATGTAATCAATGCAATTATAGGTTTGTTTGCAATGATTCTTGTATCACTTGTGTCATTAAAAATTAAAGAGTTAACACGCTTACCAATTCCTGCTTTTGCTTGGGCATCGCTTTTGGCTTTATTGTTAACATTGCCATGGTCTCCAGTGCAAGAAGTTTTCTTGAGTTTAACTGCACAAATTGGTGCTGGTCAAATCGGAACAGTAATTCTTGCTATGGCTGGTGTTTCGATTGGATTAAAACTAAGAGATATTAAAAAGCTCAGTTGGAAGATAGTTATTGTTGCTATTGCAGTTTTCGTTGGAACTTTCTTTGGTTCAGCTTTAATTGCACAGCTCGTGTTAAGTGCTCAAGGCGTTATTTAATTTGTAGTTTAGTATAGTTACTACATATTATTTGATTTCATAGTCAAAGGGCTAAGTTGCAATGGGTAGCTTAGCCCTTTATTTTTAGTAGGTAATAATAGGATGGATAAAGATACATTAAAAAGAAAAGCAATTGCTGAAGTTGATAAATATAAAGCGGTAATATTAAAACTTGGGAAAGACATTTATGAAAATCCTGAAACAGGTTATAGAGAAGTAAAAACAAATGAACTCATTTCTAATGCGCTGAAAGAATTAGGACTTGATGTAGAAAAAAACTTAGCTGTAACAGGATGTAGAGCAAGAACAAATGTTTCAAAAACTGGTCCTAAAATTGCCATTCTTGGAGAACTTGATAGTGTTATTTGTACTGATCATCCAGACTGCGATAAAAATACAGGCGCTATACATGCATGTGGTCATAACATACAAGTGACAGTTATGTATGGAGTTGCAAAGGCCTTAATCGAAAGTGGTGCATTAGAGTACTTAGATGGTAAAATTGATTTCCTTGCAGTGCCTGCAGAAGAATACATTGAATTAGATTATCGACAGTTACTTAAAGATGAAGGAAAAATAACGTATTTTGCAGGAAAACCAGAACTAATTCACAAGGGCGTATTTGATGATGTAGATATGTCGATGATGGTGCATAACTTTCCAATTTCGAACGATGGTTACAAGCTTTCCCCGAAAAATACTGGAAACGGGTTTGTAGGAAAGAAAACATGGTTTAAAGGAAAACAATCACATGCAGGAGCTGCACCATGGGATGGAGTTAATGCACTAAACATGGCAACAATTGCAATTTCTAATATGCATGCTCAACGCGAAACATTTAAAGAAGCAGATTGTGTGCGTGTGCACCAAATAATTAACAAAGGCGGCGATATAGTAAATGCTGTTCCTGCCGATGTTCAGCTTGAAACAACAGTAAGAGCGAGAAATTTGTCAGCATTAAAAGATGCCAATAATAAAGTAAATCGTTCCATTCGTGCTGCTGCAATTGCTTTGGGGGGTGAAGCTGAAGTTTTTGACAGCCCTGGCCAAATGCCATTAAAAGCAGATGATAACTTAGCAAATGTTTTTAAGGCTAATGCATTAGAGTTTTTTAAAGAGTCAGAAATTCTTCCTTGTTTAGAGTCTACAGCAAGTTTTGATATGGGTGATCTTTCTTTAATAATGCCAGTCTTACATGGCATTACCTCTGGCATTGAAGGCGGTCTGCATTCAAAAGATTATAAAATCGTAGATGAAGAAGATGCCTATATTACGCCTATAAAAATACTGTGTATGACTGTAATAGACTTGCTTTATGATAATGCAAAAGAAGCAGCGCGAATTAAGAATGAGTTTCAGCCAGAAATGACAAAGGAAGAATATCTAAAAACCTTAAAAGAATTAGAAAATACTATAAACTATACACAAAGCTAATAAATAGATCCAACCTTTTCTACTTCGGCATTTCTTGCAGCGCACCATGTCCCTTTTTGCAAGGCTTTTTGAATATCAATGTCTGTTCCACTTGTTTTATCTAAGAGATATTCGTACAAAAAGCCTGCAGAGAAGGAATCTCCGCAGCCAATTGAGTTTACAAGCTTTATGTGCTCAATTGGTTGTGTATAACCACTTCCTTTGTAGGAGGCGAGGGTTGAATCTTTTCCTCTAGTAATAACTATGCAATTTTGAAGTTCTTTGCTTTTTTCGCAAATAGCTTGCAATAATTCTTCATCGTTATTTTCGCAAGATAAACCAAATGTTCCACAGAACTCTTTTGCATTTATTTTAATAATTTCAGGAGTGCATACAGAAAGAACCTCTAGTAAATCCTTTCCCCAAAAATCTACTAGTACAACAAGGCCTTTGTCTACGGCTTCTTTGCAAATAATGACATTCAAATTATCTGACCATATTTTTGGTCTGCTTCCAGCGAATACTAGAGCATTTGAAGTTTCAAAAGATTCAAATAGTGTTGAAAGGAGGTTTTTTTCAGCAACTTGTATGTCTGTAAGTGACTTAGCGTCATCTAAAACGGGTTCATCCATAACGAGTTCTGTAACAGTTTTAGTGTCTTTTTCAATGATAGTTAAGCATTCTCGAATAAATCCTGGAATTAGAATTGGTTTTACTATTAGGTTATCTTGTTTTGATAAATTCATAAATATATCAGCGTTGTCTTTTCCCATTGGGCAAATTACGCTTGCACATGTATCTTTTAGTTGGTTTAATACACGTATAACATTCACGGCCTTTCCCGATGCATCGAGTCTAAAATGCGTAGATCTGTTTACTTCTCCGTCAATAACTCGATTAAAGAGAGCAGTTCGTTGTAAAGTTGTTGAAAGACAAAGTGCTGTAATATGCATTAATTTCTCCTCGAGTTAATTCTACGAGATTACCATTTGCACGTCAAGTAGTTTTGTGTGAATATTAATCAGGTTGTTGCCCATTATGAGCAAGCCATTGACAATCGGTACATTGAAAATTTGTAAAAGTAGCTGTAAAGCTTGATTTTTCTGGGCTACATGCATATATTCCAAATTCAATGGTGTCGGTTGCATTATGCATATGGCATACTCGCATTTGAGTGAAATTTTTTCCATCTAAAGAGCATTCTATGCAAAAATCATCTTTTCTCCGACTAAGCCTGTACCACATTGAAGTAGTTGTTGCAGGAATAGTTGTAGTTGCCCAATCTGAAAAACCATGATTTGTCACAACAGAACCTAAATGATGAAACCGTTCATTTTCATATTCGATAGATCCTTTTAACCAATTTTCACTATCCAAATACATAACTACACCACATTGGTCAAAGCGATATTTATATGAAAAATCTGTTTTAACTATAAAAGAAAAATATTGTTCATCTGTTTTCATTTGTAGCACAGGGGCATTGTCATTTTGAAAATGGTAATATGTCCTTTGCCATAAATCGGTATGTTCTTTTGTTGTAATTTCAATTTTTTTGTCAGTGATTGAAAAGTTTTTTGGTTCTCTTGTCCATATGAGTTTTTTTGTATCAAAGTGCATTATGTTTCCTTATTTAAAAAAGAAAAAAGGCACTTCAAAAATGAAGCGCCTTTTGGATAATCAAAAGAAATTAGCCACCGAATTGTGCTAACATTTCTTCAGCATTTTCTTCAGTAATTTCTAAAGTACCTAAAGTAATGCTTTTTTCAACAGTTTTACCTTCAACGAGGATTTGGTATGCTGATTCAATAGCTTCAGCTGCACCTGTAGGGTATACATATGTTGCGCTTAGTCTACCATTGATAACTTCTTGGATTCCTCCATCAGGAGTAGGAAGAGCATCAACACCGATAAAAATCATTTCATCTTGGCGACCTACTTGTTCTGCTGCAATGTATGCACCAACAGTCATTGGGTCGTTGTGTGTGTAAACAACATCAATGTCATCATGTACTTGCAAAGCTTGTTCCATAACAGTGATTGCTTTGTCACGTAGCCAGTCAGCAGCTTGTGTATAAATGATTTCAATGTTAGGATTTGAAGCAATACCTTCAAGGAATCCATTTCTTCTTTCTACTTGGCCACTTGTTCCTTCAAGACCACGGATTTCAACAACTTTTCCACCTTGAGGGCCTAAAGTGTTTGCAACAAATTCACCTGCTGTTCGTCCAATAAGAACGTTATCAGCACCAATAAATTGTGTGAATGCGTCACCGTCAACTCTTCTGTCGAGAACAATAACAGGGATTCCCGCATCATAAGCTTTTTTTACAACAGCTGTAAGAGGCTTGCTTTCATTTGGTGAAATAATAAGTAAGTCAACTTGTTGTGTAATGAAGTTTTCAACATCAGCAACTTGTTTTGAATTGTCTTGTGCTGCATCTGAAAATACAATTTCAAACTCTGGGTATTTTTCTGCTGCTGCTGCTAATTGGTCATTCATAGCTACACGCCATGGTTCGCCCAAGTTACATTGTGACATACCGATTAAGTATTTTTTTTCACCTGATGATTCTCCTGAACCACCTGCCCAAACAGTAGTAACTAGTACTGCCATTGTTAACGCTATCGCTAACACTTTTTTCATATAGTTCTCCTTTTGCTCACTTCTGAGCTTTCTATTTTTAGAATTATACAATTCTAATTTACTTTTTATTTTGTTGCTGTAAAACAACAGCTATAATAATAATGAACCCTTTGACAACCATCTGAACGTTGGCATCAATATTTTTAAGACCAAGCATATTATCTAATACACCGATTAATAATGCTCCGATAACGGTTCCTATAATTGTTCCTTTACCACCTGCCATGCTTGTTCCACCAATTGCGCAGGCGGTAATGGCATTAAGTTCATACCCAGTACCGTCATTAGGACTTCCTTGGCTTAGCTGAGCTGCGTGTATGATTCCTGCAAATCCTGCTAAGACACCTGCTATGGTGTATACTAATATTTTTATTTTTGCAACATTTATACCGCAAAGAAAAGCAGATGTTTCATTCCCACCAATTGCGTAGATATATCTACCAAAGCGCGTAAATTTCATTAAAACGGCAAAAATAATGATGATAGCTAAAAAGCAAATGAATGGTACAGGAATACCAAAAATACGTTCTCCAAAAATTGCAAAAGCAGGATCAGCGTATCCCTCTTCTGTACCATAGGCAATAGGGATACCAATACCACCAGACCAGAAGCGTGCAATACCACGGGCTATACTCATCGATGCGAGTGTAACAAGAAAAGCTTGTATTCTCAATTTTGAATGAACAATCCCATTGAATGCTCCGAAAGCTGCAGCAAGGATTAAAACAAATAACATCATTGCAGGTAATGATAGACCTCGGTGTACTAACAAATCTGCCGTAACTGTTGCGGTAAGTCCTAAAATAGCACCAACTGAAAGGTCAATCCCACCAATTAAAATAACTAATGTCATTCCAATTGCAATAATTCCGTTTTCAGAAATAGCTCGCAAGATGTTTGCAAGGTTCATAGGAGATAAAAATAGGTTTCGTCCATTTCTTACACAAATGATTGATGCTATAATAAATATAGCTACTAAACCAAACAGACTTTGGAATCTCATAATTGTCTGTAAAATATTTTTCCCTGTAGTATTTTTATTAAGCGTGTTCATGTCTTTTCTCCTGTGTTAATGTTGCTGCTTTTAATAAATTTTCTTGGTTTGCTTCATGGCGAGAAAACTCACCTGTTAAACGTCCTTCGCATAAGGTAATAATTCTGTTTGAAACACTCAATAACTCGGGTAATTCAGAAGAAATTACAATAATGCTTTTTCCATTTTTTGCAAGTGAAGAAATCATTTTGTATATTTCACTTTTTGCACCCACATCAATACCTCTAGTAGGTTCATCAAGTAATAAAATTTCTGGTTCTGTTAAAAGCCACCTTCCAAAAATAATTTTCTGTTGGTTACCACCAGATAAAGCACCTGCTAAAGTATGAAAAGTTGGAGCTTTAATACGTGTATTTTCCATCTGTACTTGCCAAAGTCGTTGTTCTTTCTTTGTGTCCATGAACATTTTTGGCGAAAATTCTTGAATAAGAGGTAGCGACATGTTTTCACCTATCGAACGTCCTAAAACAAGACCTTGTCCTTTTCTATCTTCTGTTAAAAAGGCTATTTTATGCTTTATTGCATCTCTAGGTTTTTTTAATAAAACTTCTTTGCCGAAAACTTTTATAGATCCTTTTCGATGATTAGAGTACAAGCCAAAAAGTGTTTCAAAAAGCTCGCTTCTTCCTGCTCCCATTAGTCCTGCAATTCCCAAAACTTCACCTTTTTTTAGGTCAAAGCTGATATCATGCAAGCTTGTTTTTTTCATACTCTTATCAAATTTTACTGATAAGCTATCAACTTCTAAAATAACATCTTCCTGTGTAAATTTTTCTGGTTCTCCGTGCTTTACTTCACGCCCTACCATCATTTTTATTAAATCGTCATTCGAAGTTTCATCTGTATTTACAGTATTTACATACATTCCGTCTCTGAAAACTGTAATTCTATCTGTTATTTGAAATACTTCTTCCATCCTGTGGGTTATATAAATAAACGTTATACCTTTTGCTTTTAAATCTTTTATTACTTTAAACAAAAAGTCTGTTTCATTTTTACTGAGGGCAGAAGTTGGCTCGTCCATTATAATTACTTTAGCATTTATTGATACAGCTTTTGCAATTTCTACAAGTTGTTTTTCTCCCGTACGAAGAGCTTTTACTGGTGTGTCAGTTGATACTTCAAGGTCAAGAGAATCTGTAACGATTTTTGCCTGTCGATACATTTCTTTGTAATTTACAAATTTCCCTTTATTTAAAAACTCTCTTCCGAGATAAATATTTTCTGCAATGCTCATTTCCTCTACCAGTTGTAGTTCTTGGTGAATCATTGCAATGCCAAGCTTAATAGCATCGATTGGAGAATGAACTTGAACTTCTTTTCCATCGTATCGCATTATGCCACTATTTGGGCGCAGCGAACCTGAGATAATATTCATTAGAGTTGATTTTCCAGCACCATTTTCACCCATGAGTGCATGAACTTCTCCTCTTTTTACATCAAGTTTTACATTATCTAAGGCTTTAACACCTGGGAAGTTTTTTGTGATATTTTCTAGCTGTAATATTGTATCCATCAGTATAGTGACTCCAATGGTGAGAATTATACTGTATAGGTTGGTTCTTGTATTTACAAAAAAATAAGAAATTTTTGTAAATATATAAAAAAAATGGGAAGAATAAATTATGAAAATCTTTTTCTTTGCACATTTCCTAATTTTTTTTGTATTATTTTTCAATTTTACTAAATTACAAGGTTGATTTATCTAAAAAATCTAGATATAGTTTATTAGCTATAAATAAAGAGAGGGTGTTTTGAAGATTTTTTCAAAAATGCCAATTCGCCAAAAAATATTACTCTATGTTTTTGCTTTACTTTTGATTCCTTTTTTGTTTTTGGGTTATATTCAGAGTGCTGTTACTTTTCGGGAAATAGAAAATATTCTATCGAAAAATACACAGCAAATGCTTGCTCAAGTTGAATTGGTTACAAAGTTTTATATTAGTGAAATGACACAAATACTGTTTCTTGCTGAAGAATCAGAAACCATAAAAGATTTTTTGTTATATGAAGAATCAGATGGAACACGAGAAGAAATTGCAATGTATCTTCAAACGCTTGAATCTAGCAACGATGCTATTCAAAGTTCTATAATTCTTAGGGAAGATGGTTCATATATATCTTATAATCTAAAGCAACATTCAAGAGATAGTTTATCTTTAGATTTGTGGTATAGGTATGCTATATCAAAGCCTAACCAACTTATATTTATTAGTAATCCTGTAGGTAGAAATTTTGTTTCTGAGACAAGTTATGACATAAGTCAAACAATTTCAGCAATAAAAGCTTTAACTAAAGATAATGGAGATCTTCAAGGGATACTTATGTTTGATTTTTCTTTGCAAGAACTTGAAAATAGAATAACTCCTGTAACAACTGGAACAGAAGATTTTTTTTATGTAGTAGACCAGAGGGGAGATATTATTTACGCTCCAAAGAATAAAGTTGTTCATCGAATTGAAAATAAAGATATTTTATTTAATTATCTTGAAAGGAATATAGTCAGTATTGATAATCGGTTATTTCAAGTAATGGCTCGTCCAATAGAAGTGAATGATTGGTCGGTAATAGGGGCTTTTTTGTATGACGATATAACAAACATACTTTCTGAGCTAAGCTTTCTTACTATTCTAATATTTATATTAACGGCTATTTTTGCCTTTTTGTTTTCTAGAATATTCAACCAAATTTTAGTAAACCCTATAACAGATTTGCAAAAACTTATGAAAAAAGTCGAGGGCGGAAATTTTGCAGTCCAATTTCAAAAGGGGTATGAAGATGAAATTGGTAACCTTGGACTTGGCTTTAATAAAATGATTGTAGAGATTCAAAACTTACTCAAAATAGTTGAACAAAAAGAAAGCCAGAAAAGGAAGGCAGAACTTCAAGTATTACAAGAGCAAATAAAGCCTCATTTTTTATATAATACTCTTGATACAATAAGCTGGATGGCAATTGAATCTGACGAACATGAAATTTATAAAATGGTTAATGCACTTACAGAATTTTTTAGAATTTCATTAAATGAGGGGAACGAATTTATTACCTTGGAGCAAGAGTTGAGTCATATAAAGAATTATCTTGTTATTCAAAGTATGAGGTATGAAAAAACTTTCCAGTATTATTTTGAAGTAGATGAAAAACTTCGCTTCACTTCAATAATAAAACTTATTTTACAACCACTTGTCGAAAATGCTATATACCATGGTATAAAAGAAAAAGGGGAGCAGGGAGAATTATTTGTTAGAGTTTTTCGAGAGGGAGAAGATATAGTAATGCAAATATCTGATAACGGAAAGGGGCTTTCAGCTGAAAAAATAGCAAAGCTCAATACAATGTTTGATACATCTTCTCATTCTGTAGGATTTGGCTTAGCGAATGTGAATCAGCGATTAAAATATCATTTTGGAGATGAGTATCGCTTACGACTAATGTCAAATGATTTTGGTGGAATAACCGTAGTCTTAAAGCACCCGATAAAAAACAAATTGCCTAGTGAGGTTTCAGAATGAATATATTGATTGCAGATGATGAGCCAAAATTGCGGCGAGGACTTGTAAACTATCTTTCCAAAATGGACTTGTATTTTGAAAAAATTGAAGTTGCTGAGAATGGGGAAGTGGCTTTGGAGAAAGCGCGTGAAATAAAACCTGATATTATTTTTTTAGATATATGCATGCCAAAAATGACAGGAATCGAATTTATTGAAATGTTGTCATTAGAATGTGAACAACCAGAAATTGTAATTATTAGTGGCTTTAATGATTTTTCATATGTTCAGCAAGCATTAAGGTATAAGGTAAGCGATTACCTTTTAAAACCGATAAATTTATTAGATTTTGATAATTTAGTTCATAAAATTTATAATGAAATAATGCTTAAGAAAAAACATGAAGCATACACAGATTTTGCGCTAGATACAATAAAAAAACATAAGGATCAACTCTGTGACGCTTTTTTTTCTGATGCGCTTCGGGGGTTGCTTACATTGGATGAGATAAAAAGACAAGCAAAGGTCTTAGATATTAGCTTTCCACATGAAGCGTATATGGTTATTGTTGTTTTTACGGAAAGTTCGAAAAATCATACTTCTCACTGGAATAATGAAACATTGCGTTTTGCTATTAAAAACATTTTATCAGAGACATGCGATGGAGCAAAAAATGTATCAGTTTTTTTTAACCATAAAAATGATGGTATACTTATTTGCGATAAAGAAGTAGTTATAAAAGATATTTGCGAAAGTATAGAAAATAATATACATAAAACACTTGGTTTTCAAACTCGTACAGTTGCAAAAGAGTTTGAAGGTTACGACTTTAAGTCAGTTTACTCAGATGCTAAAAATAGCATGAATAAGATGGATAATATGTTTTCATATGTAAAACAAGCAAAAACATATATAGATAAAAACTTTGTCTATAAAAATATTACACTCCAATCAGTTGCAGACTCAATTGGTATTGGAGCCTCATATTTAAGTAGCCTCATGAGAGAACAATTGGGGGTAAGCTTTGTTGATTATTTGGTTGATGTTCGTATGAAAAATGCAGCTCTGTTAATAAAAAATAGCCCGCCAGATATGATGATGTACGAAGTTGCAGATGAGGTTGGTTATAGTAGCCAACACTATTTTTCTAGAGTTTTTAAAGCTTTTTATGGAATGTCACCGCTTCAATATAGGGAAAAATATTATGAAAATTAAGAACGCTATGTTTTTGTCTGCTGTTTTATTTTTTGCTATGATATTATTTTTTGTACTGTTGACTTTGAGAAACAATATAAATCCAACAAGTTATGGCACAGAATTTCTTATAGGGATGTCTCAATGCAACAAAGCTGAACCATACCGAGCTAAAATGGATGAAGATATACAAGCGGCCGCACGTGCCCATGAAAATGTAAAAGTTGTGTTTACAGATGCAAGACAAAGCAATGAGAAACAAATTAATGACATACAATATTTAATGGATATTGGTATAGATTTGCTTATTGTTTCTCCAAATGAAACAGAGCCACTTAATGAAATAATTTCCCGCGTACACGAATCGATTCCAGTTATAGTTCTTGATAGAAAAGTTTCTACAGATAACTTTACTCTTTTTATTGGTGCGGATAATTTTTCAATAGGCATGCAAGCAGGAAATTACGTTTCCTCTCAATTTGGAAATGAAAAGGTAAACATTGTAGAAATTAGAGGTTTGCTTGGATCGACATCAACTGATGAAAGAAGTCAAGGGTTTTATGAGGCTATAAGAAAAAAAAATAACATGACCATTGTAAAAAAAATAACTGGTGATTGGTTACGTGATGTCGCAGAGGATCGAGTGGAAGGGTACTTACTGAGCGATGGGAATAATGAGGCAATTAATGTTATTTATGCGCATAATGATCCGATGGCACATGGTGCTTACAATGCTCTTACAAAGTTGGGTATGCATGCAGATTGCATTGTTGGCATTGATGGCTTAGCAGGTTTTTCTGGTGGTCAAGATCTAGTTCAACTAAACATATTGGATGTAACATTTGAATATCCTACAGGTGGATTTGAAGCCATTGAATATGCGTTGCGCATTCTCAAGGGGGAAAACTTTTCTTCAAAAACTATCCAATTAGATACCAGAATGATAAAATAGATTTTATCACTCATATTATTCTGGTTAATATATATTTTCCAAAAAAAAATAAAAAAAATGAAAATTGAGGCTTGACAAATCGAAAAACTCGTGTGATAATTATGTAATCGATTACATAAAAAAAGGTGGTTTTATATCATATGTCAGAAATAATTCTTCATATGAAAAATATCGAAAAGCATTTTCATGGTGTTCATGCATTAAAGGCTATGGAGCTTGAACTTGAAAAGGGTGAGGTGCATGCTCTTGTTGGAGAAAACGGAGCTGGAAAATCAACTCTAATGAAAGTGCTGACAGGAATTTACACTCGCGATGCAGGTGATATTTTCTTTGAAGGCAAGCCGGTATTTTTTAATGGTATTAAAGATGCACAGGATGCTGGTCTTATCATAGTTCATCAAGAGTTAAATATGTGCAATCATTTAACAGTAGCGCAAAATGTGTTTATTGGGCGAGAGCCTTTAAAACGCAATGGCTTAATTGATGAAAAAAAGATGAATGAAGATACAAAGGCTTTGTTCGATAAACTTAACATTCTTATTGACCCAACTGAAAAGATGGGTAATTTAACAGTTGGTAAGCAACAAATTGCTGAAATTGCAAAAGCCATCTCATACAATGCAAAAATAATTGTATTTGATGAGCCTTCTGCTGCTCTTACAGAAACAGAAATTGCGGTTTTATTTAAGATTATCTTGAATCTAAAAGAGCAAGGCGTAACTATGGTATACATTTCTCATCGTATGAATGAGATAACTGAAATTTCCGATCGAGTTACAGTAATGAGAGATGGTGAGTTTGCAGGAAGGCTAGTAACAAAAGACACTGACATTCAAGAAATCATTTCTAAGATGGTAGGTCGAGTTATTTACGAGCAACCAAAAGAAGAATCAACAGTGCCAGAAGATGCTCCGATTGTGTTAGAAGTGGAAAACTTAAATGCAGGTAAGATGGTTCAAAATGTGTCATTTACACTAAGAAAAGGTGAAATTCTTGGTTTTGCGGGTCTTATGGGAGCAGGACGAACGGAAACAGTGAGAGCCTTGTTTGGAGCAGATCCTCGCTCAAGCGGAACGGTTAAAGTTAATGGCAAACTCGTAAATATCAGAACACCTCAAGATGCAATTGCAGCTGGTATCGGTTATTTATCTGAAGATAGAAAACGTTATGGTGTTGCAATAGATATGAGTATAGCTGATAACTCTGCAATGGCGGCTTTTGAAAATTTCACTAAGACTGGAATAATTAATGACAAGTCAGTTCTTGACATTGCAAATAAATATGTGCAAGCATTAAAAACAAAGACACCGAATGCAACACAAATAGTAAAAAAACTTTCTGGTGGAAATCAGCAAAAAGTAGTTATTGCTAAATGGCTTATTAAAGATAGTCAAATATTGATTTTTGATGAACCAACAAGAGGAATTGACGTTGGTGCAAAAAGTGAGATTTATAAATTAATGACAGAACTCGCTGCTTCAGGCAAGTCAATCATTATGATTTCGAGTGAATTAGCAGAAGTGACACGTCTTTCAGATAGAATTTTAGTCATGTGCGAAGGCAAAAAAACAGGTGAGCTTCCCATTAAAGGTGTAACACAAGAAGCTATTATGCATCTTGCAACTCACAGAGAATAATAATTAAACAAAGATTTTGGAGGAACAATAGTGATGGATCAAATTGGGCAAAAATCCGTTGGCGGATTATGCAGAAATTTCTTAAAAAAAGAATCTCAAAAAATATATATTTTTATTGCGTTTGTAATTATTTATATATTTTTTGCTGTAACTGCAAGAGGATTCTTTTCATATAATTCGCTTGTAAGTTTACTTGGAGCATCGTATTATATTGGGCTATTAGCAATTGGTGTAACTTTTGTTATTATAACTGGAGGTATTGACCTTTCAATTGGTACCGTGGCTATATGTTGTGCAAAAGTTGGCGGAGAATTATTCAAGGTTGTTCGTCCTTTAGTAGGTCCTGACTTGGGGATTATCATTGCTATAGTGGCAATCCTTGCAACAGGATTAATGTTTGGGTACATCAATGGATTAATAATCACAAAACTAAAAATTGCTCCTTTTATTGCAACACTTGGAACACAGCTTATTGCAAGTGGATTTGGTGGGATTGTATCACGCAATGTGCCAACACACTTTCCTCAAGCAACAGAAGGTGGTGGATGGTTTAGATTTTTATTCAAAACACCAACAAACTTTCCAACTGGTTTGTTATTTTTAATTGTAATTTCAATTATTGCAGCAATAATCTTGAACAAAACGCGAACAGGACGTTATATTTTTGCTATAGGTTCAAATAGAGAGGCAACTAGATTGTCAGGTGTAAATACAGATAAATATGAAATGTCTGCGTATGTTCTTTGTAGTTTGTTTGCAGCCTTAGCTGGTTTAGCATATGTAGCTATTTATTCAACAGCATATCCAGCAGGTGGTCTTGGATTTGAGCTACACGGTATTGCAGGTTCAATTGTTGGTGGAACTTCACCTTCTGGTGGTACTGGTTCTATCGTGGGAACATTAATTGGTGTTATGATTATGTCAGCTATTAGAATTGGACTTCTTTCACTTGGACTCCAAGCACAATGGCAAACATTTATCACTGGTTTTGTTGTAATTGGCGCAGTTCTTCTTGACGTATATCGCCGAGCAAATGAAAACAAGATTGCTATTGATGATCCTGTTAAGAGTTTAAGGCTTCAAAAAAAGGAAGAGATTTCTGTACTAAAGGCACAGATGCATGTAGCGGCAGGAAATAAAGATACCGCGAAAGCAGCTAGCTTAAAAGCGGGGATTGAAGAGTTAACAGTATCCTTTGATAAAAAAATTGAAGAAGTAAAACGAGCAGAGGATGCAAAAAAAGCAGAAATGAAAGCTGCTTTAAAAGATGGAAAAAAAGCTCATAAGTAGCTTTTAAATAATTTGGAAATAATACCAATTTTGTTGGTATAATTTAACGGAGGTTTTTATGAAAAAAATCGTATCAATTGCATTATTCGCATTGATGGGTGCTCTTTTGTTCGCAGGTGGAGCAAATGATGACACAATTTTAATTGAAGTTGTTTCTAAAGGTGAACAACACCAATTCTGGCAACAAGTACGCAAAGGTGTAGAACAAGCTGCTGAAGATTTAGGTGTTGATGTAAACTATGTTGGACCAGCTTCTGAATCAGAAATTGAAGCACAAGTAAATATGGTTAATACTGCTATCGCAAAACAACCAAACGCATTGTGTTTAGCTGCTCTTTCAACTGAATCAGTTACAGAACAACTTATTCAACTTGGAAAAGATGGTATTCCAGTTATTGGTTTTGACTCAGGTATTGCTAATCCACCTCCAGGTGTAGTTAAGTCAACTGCCTCTACAAACAACTATGCAGCTGGTGCTCTTGCAGCTACTGAAGCATTAAAAGTTGTAGATGTTAAAGCTGGTAGCAGAATCGTTGTTGTATCACAAGATGCAGCATCTGTATCAGTTGGCGAAAGATCAGCTGGTTTCATTGATACTATGTACGATGCACTTACAGCAAAAGGTTTATCTGTTTCAATCGAAGGTATGACACAAGGTAAAGGAACTCCTGCAGTAGCACAAAAATACAACTACCCATCAAAAGTTGATGGTGCAGATGTTGTTATCGACTTCAGAGTACCAGCTAATACTTCAGACATTGCACTTGTGCAAGGTGAAGCTGCAGCAGCACTCAGAATGGACGGTGTAGTAGCTGCTTATGGTTCAAATGAATGGGGTATCCGTGGTATTATTGAAGCTGCAAATGCAGACGCAGGTATCATGTCAAAACTTAAGAGCAAAGAAATTTTCGGTATTGGTTTTGACTCAGGAACAGCTCTTCTTGGTGCTATGAGAGATGGTATCATTCACGGTGCTATTACTCAAGATCCTTACCAAATTGGTTACAAAGCTGTTGATTTAGCTTACAAAGCAATTAATGGTGAAACAATCCCAACTGTTGTTGACACAGGTTCAGCTTGGTACACAACAGATAACTGGGGAGATCCAGCAATCAATGGTAACCTTTACGATTGGCCTGATGGAATCAACTTAGGATTACAATAAGACGAATGTTGCTAATAGAATAACTATTCTATTAGGATAGTTATTTGCCTAAAAGCACTGTCTTCATTGTATTGAAGATAGTGCTTTTATTTTATGTTAAAAAAATGAGGTTTAGTATGTTAATGAATGTTTCTCCGGTTATTTCACCGGAACTTATTTCAGTATTGCATCGAATGGGACACGGTGACGAATTGGTTTTAACCGATGCATTTTATCCTGGTGATACATGTAACGCGAGAGTTTTACGTGCAGATGGCATAAAAATTCCAGCATTGTTAGATGGAATCATGCGCTTAATTAATATTGATCCATATGTAAATGACCCTATTGTGATGATGCAACCGGTAGAAGGCGATGAGTTAGATATGTCAGTTGAAGAGTCATATATGAAGGCAATAAAAAATATTTACCCTGATGCGCCTTCTGTAACAAGGATAGGTCGTTTTGAGTTTTATGAACGATCAAAGTCAGCTTTTGCTATTCTTGTGACAGGTGAATCAAAGAAATACGGAAATATTATTATAAAAAAAGGGGTTGTACCAGTAGGAAAAGACTTTATTTAGTATAAGAATAAAGCTACAACGTGAAAATTTGATAATACACTGCGTATTATCATATAGAAAGGAAAAGAAATGGTTACGATAAAAGATGTCGCAAATGATGCAGGTGTTTCAACAGCGACTGTTTCCAGAGTTTTAAATAGAGATGTTAGAGTATTAGATTCTACTCGTAACATTGTACATAAATCTATTGATAAACTCGGATACAGAGTGTATCCTGCCGCGCGAAATTTAAAAAAAGGAAAAAGCCAATCTATTGGTGTAATTGTTCCTGAATTATCTAATTATTTTTTTATGCAATTGTTTGAATATTTTGAACATGTTTTACGTGAAAATGACTACTCTATGATTCTGTGCACTTCAAATGAATCTGTTGAAGAAGAAAAGGAAATGCTTAATTATTTACAAAGCCAATTTGTAGAAGGGATTATAGCAATTCCAGTAAGTTTAGAAAGAAAACACTTTGAAGAAATGACAAAAGGAATACCTTTTGTTTTTGTAGATAGAAGTTTTTCTGGTATTGAAGCTGATAGTGTATTAGTAAACAATACTGGAGGAGCATTTAATGCTATATCAGCATTAATAAATGATGGGTTTAAAAATATAGCTTTTATTGGTGGCGATGTGAAAGCAATGACTACTAATGAACGCTATACTGGATATGTACAAGCTATGGAAGACGCAAGTCTTTGCATAAATGAAGATAATGTTTTGATGACTGGAACATCCATGGAAGCTGGATATGAAGCCATGGATCGAATATTAAAACGTCCCTCATTAAGTGCACGTCTTGATGGATTTTCTGTATATAAACTACCTGATGCGTTTTTTTGCGTGAATTTAATGGTACTTCATGGAGCGACAAAGCGTGTAATGGAAGAAAGCCAGCAAGTCCAGCGGTCAATTGTTGGAGCTGCTTTTGATGAAATATTTTATGCGAATTTGTTTTCTTGGTGTAAGTACTTTGTTTCACAACCAATTAAAGACATGGGTGAAGCGGCTGTTCACTTAATTCTAGAAAGAATTAGAACTGAAAATAAAGCGGATTTTAAAGAAGTGCGTTTGGAGACAAAATTACTTCGATATGATGACGTACTTTGGAAACATGCGTAAAAAAATAGTACGCAAATAAATAAAATAATTGCTGTAGGAGGAAAATATGGCAAAGTCAAGATTAATAGGGGACTATCCAGTAATTGGTATTCGCCCAACAATTGATGGAAGGCAAGGGGTACTTCGAGTAAGAGATTCATTAGAAGTACAAACAATGAATATGGCTAAAGAAGCTGCAAAATTAATTGAAGAAAATCTTCGTTATTCAAATGGAGAAAAAGTAAAGGTAATCATTGCAGATTCAACAATTGGTCGAGTTGCAGAATCCGCAGCTTGTGCTGACAAGTTTCGAAAAGAAGGTGTAGATATAACTATTACTGTTACTCCGTGTTGGTGTTATGGTTCAGAAACTATGGATATGGATCCAATGACGATCAAAGCTGTTTGGGGCTTTAACGGAACAGAAAGACCAGGTGCTGTGTACCTAGCTGCAGTATTAGCAGGACATGCACAAAAAGGCTTACCTGCATTTGGAATTTATGGTCGTGAAGTACAAGAAGCTACAGCCACAGGTATTCCGGAAGATGTTAAAGAAAAACTATTACGTTTTGCTCGCTCTTCTGTTGCGGTAGCAACAATGCGGGGAAAATCTTACTTACAAATAGGCTCTTCTTGTATGGGTATTGCAGGTTCAATTATTGATTGTGCTTTTTTTGAAAAATATCTCGGCATGAGAGTTGAATCTGTAGACGAAGTTGAAATTATTCGCCGAATGACTGAAGGTATTTACAATCAAGCAGAGTACGAAAAAGCACTTGCATGGACAAAAGCAAACTGTCCAGAAGGTATTGATAATAACCCAGCTGAATATCAAAAATCAAAAGAGAAAAAAGCAGAAGAATGGGAATTTGTTGTAAAAATGATGTGTATCATTAAAGATCTTTATCAAGGAAATCCAAATCTTCCAGAAGGCTGCGAAGAAGAAATGCTTGGAC
>CAYJPS010000037.1:0-21866 GCA_964372135.1 uncultured Treponemataceae bacterium
ATGCTTGCAACTCGCATTAGTTTTATGAATGAAATTGCAAAGCTCTGTGAAATTGTAGGTGGAGATGTAAAAGCTGTTAGAAATGGCATTGGAAGTGATGACAGAATTGGTATGAGCTTTTTATATGCAGGCTGCGGTTATGGTGGTTCTTGTTTTCCTAAAGATGTAAAAGAGCTTGTAGCTGTTGGTAAACGTAATGGCATAAGCATGAAAATTGCAGAAGCGGTAGAAGAAGTGAACGATGAGCAAAAGCAAGTCGTAGTAAATCAAGTGGTTTCAAAATTTGGTGAAAACTTAAAAGGAAAAACATTTGCACTTTGGGGTCTTTCGTTTAAGCCTCAAACTGATGACATGAGAGAAGCTCCTTCTATTACCATCATTACAGAACTTGTAAAACTCGGTGCTAAAATAAAAGCCTATGATCCTGAAGCATACGAAATGGCAAAAAAATATTTAGAACATATCCCACAAGGTTTCATAGCCTATGAAGAAAATCAATGGGCAGCACTCGAAAACTCTGATGCACTTATTCTTGTTACCGAATGGAAACAATTCCGCCAACCAGACTTTAATAAAATTAAAAACACTTTAAAAGAAGCCATCATTTTTGACGGAAGAAACCAATACAGTATTACCACTATGAAAGAAATGAATATTGAATATTACTGCATAGGTAGGAACATATAATCTCATGAAAGATAAAATTACCGTAATCATTCCAATTCGTAGCAGAGAAAGTTGGCGAATAGAAAAACAAGTGCAGTCTATTAGAAAATCAGGAGCAAATCCACATTTTCACGTTGTAGATTATGGATCAAGTGATACATATGCGAAGGACTATGAAAATATATGTAAAAAACTAGACTTGCAATATACCCATATGTATTCAGAAGGTCTACCTTGGAATAAGTGTAGAGCAATAAATTATGGAGCCAAAACATGTAAAACTCCATTTTTTGTTATGTCTGATGCAGATATGGTATATGAAGGAAATTCATTACAATGGTGTTTAGATAATTACAAGAAAAAGCATGTATATTATATACTGGCATATTATTTTGACAAAAAGGGAAAATTAAAAAACAAACCAGGTGAAAAAAGCCCGGGTATGTTCCAATTTATGGAAACAAGTGCCTTTTTAGAAACAGGTGGTTTTGATGAAAAAATTGAGTTTTGGGGAGATGAAGACTCAGACTGGTTAGGCAGGTTATTATCAATTGGTTATACACAAGCATGGCTTCCAAATGATTACAAAATCATTCATATGTGGCACACCGCAGACAATAATAACTCATGGAAACGACCTGTTACGGCAAGCCAAAACTCACTTCGCCGTTTATTTAGTAATACAGTTAACCCAATAATCGAGCAAGAGTGGGGACAAGCACTTTTAGAGAGCGACCGACCTATTTTAAAAAAAATGAAAAATGAAACACCATATATCTTACCTGTTAAAGCAGATGTGCTTATGTACTACCCTGGTATGTCCATTTTAACTGCAACAATACCGCATAAATTTGTAAAAATAGAAATGGGTACCCGTGTAAAGCCTATATCGCTAAATACAATTAAAGAAGCTTTAAAGCTAATACTTAAACCGGCAGCACGATATATGGGACGCCTAAATATGAATTTTGATTCAATATACAATTTATTACCTTTAATGAAAAAAAATGGACTATTAGATTATTATATCTCGCCTGATTATTCATCAATATTTCTTCTTTGGAGTTAACTATGAAAACTGAGAAAACAATTCTTATAACTGGGGGTGCAGGCTTTATAGGTACGCACCTATGTAATCGCCTCTTAAATGAGGGGAATAATATTATTTGTCTTGACAACTTCTTTACTGGAACAAAAGAAAATGTACTTCCTCTTATGAATAATCCTCGTTTTGAACTTATTCGCCATGACGTTACAGAAGAGATACGCCTCGAAGTGGATGAAATCTATAACCTTGCCTGCCCTGCATCTCCAGTACATTATCAGTACAATCCCATAAAAACAATGAAAACATCTGTTCTAGGTGCTATGAATATGTTAGGACTTGCAAAACGTGTAAAGGCAAAAATATTACAGGCTTCCACAAGTGAAGTATACGGAGACCCTTCAGTTCACCCACAAGTTGAAAGCTATTGGGGAAACGTTAATCCTATTGGGATTCGCTCATGCTATGATGAAGGTAAGCGCACGGCAGAAACACTTTTTATGGACTATCACCGTCAAAACAATGTTAACATAAAAATAGTTCGAATCTTTAATACCTATGGCCCTAATATGCACCCAAAAGACGGACGTGTTGTAAGTAATTTTATTATGCAAGCGCTCCGTGGTGATGACATTACCATTTACGGCGACGGCTCACAAACTAGATCATTTTGCTATGTAGACGACTTAGTTGATGGTTTTATAAGAATGATGGGAACCGAAAATGAAATAATTGGACCAATAAATCTTGGTAATCCTGGCGAGTTCACCATGATAGAGCTTGCAGAAAAAGTCTTGAGTTTAACAAATAGTAGCTCAAAACTCATTTTTGAACCACTTCCGCAGGATGACCCAAAACAGAGAAAGCCAGATATTACACTAGCTCAAAATCATCTAGGATGGGTACCTAAAATTTCCTTAGAAGAAGGTTTAACAAAGACTATTGCATACTTCAAGGATTTTGTATAAACAAATGAAAAACTCAATTGCTATCAAACTCTTTGCAGGGCTTGGAAATCAAATCTTTCAGTATATTTATGGTCAATACCAAGTTATACATTGCACAAAAATAACTTTTATACAAGATACCTATGTAGACGATTTTAGTAAGGTATTTAAGACCACTAAAGATGTATTAAATACGTGCAAGTACATAAAAAGTAATTCTAAAATTGTAAATATTGCTCTCAAGTTTTTTTACAAATACATACTAAGAAATTACTACGCAGAATATTTTCAAGAAAAGTTTTATGCACTTGATATGGAGCCCCTTTTAGACATGGTGCTTCAATTTAAATATGAGGACGATTATAAGAATACAAGTGAATATAATTCCATAGTATCATCCGAATCAGTTTCACTCCATATTAGAGGTGGCGACTATCATAAAGAGCCTATGTTTGCAAATATTTGCACAAAGGAATACTATCAAAAAGCAATAAGAACCATAACTAAGCAAAATCCAAATGTTACATTTTTTGTGTTTACAAATGATTTACAATATGCACAATCTATAACAAATGGTTTTGAAAACACTACATACATAAAGAATGATCAATTTGACAGGGACCCTGGCTTTGATTTATTTTTAATGTCACAATGCAAACATAATATAATTGCAAACTCTACATTTAGCTGGTGGGGTGCATTCATGAATAAAAATGAGTCCAAAATTGTAATTTGCCCTGCAAAGTGGACAAACGAAAAAATAGATGTAATTGACAACTTTGCTGTACACAATTGGATAAAGGTATAAAAGGAAAACAATGGTAGGATTTGTAATATCTATTCCTCAAAAATATGAGGAACAGGCAATCAAATGTATAAAAAGATTAAGGACAAAATTTAAGCTTAATAACCCAATAGAAATATGGGAAACAGGAAGCGAAATATCTCAAAAAGCTCGTGAAGAATTAAGTACAATTAATAATATCATTTTTCGAAATGTTTTAGAATTTACACAAAATTTAGAGCAATGGAGAGGGTATCAAATAAAAGCTTTTGCTGCTTTAAACACCTCATTTAGAGAATTTATCCTCTGTGATGCAGATATTATGTTTTGTCAAAATCCTTTAATTATTTTAGAAGATGAAAGATATAAAAAAACTGGCACATATTTTTTCAGAGATCTTATGTGGAGATTCAAAAGTGATAAATCGGAGAGCTATATTAAGTGTCAAACATGGCTTAATTCTTTATTTCCATCACCTCCATCATATTTTCCAAAGGAATGGTTACATTTTTTTGCAGAAAACAACTCGAATATAATTCGAAAGGGTCTTTGTAAAGAGTATATGGAAGCAGGTGTAATGTATTTTAATCGCAATAAAATACAAGATGTGCTTGATGAAGTGTACAAATTGAATGAAAATCATAAAGAGACCTATAAGTACATTCATGGTGATAAAGACACGTGGTGGATTGCTTGTTGCCTAAAAAACAAGGAATATGCAATGAATAATAGTATACCAATATATTTCCCACCATTAACACATTTTTATAAACTACGTCCATTCTTTTATCAAAAGGAAATTAATATTATTAATACAATATACTATTGGCTCAAAACCCCTGTAAGACTTTTCAAGTATAGTAGGACTATTTAGAATAAAGGATAACCATGCAAGAACTAAAACCAATAAACTGTCCCGTTGCAATGATTGTTTTTAATCGTTACGATAACGCACACCAAGTGCTAAACCAAGTTAGAAAAGCACAGCCACCAAAACTTTTTATCATCGCAGATGGCCCGAGAGCACATAAAGAAGGCGAAAAAGAACTCTGTGAAAAAACTCGTAGTATTGTAAACGAGGTAGATTGGAAATGTGAAGTTGTAACTCACTTTGCAGAAAAAAATATGGGCTGTAAAGATAGAATTTCAAGCGGACTCACGTGGCTTTTTACAAAAGTTGAAAGTGCAATCATTTTAGAAGATGATTGTCTCCCCTCTCTTAGTTTTTTCCCTTACTGCGAAGAACTCTTAAAAAGGTATAAGAATGATGAACGCATTATGATGATTTCAGGTGACAATCATGCCTTTGCTAACCCTAAAACAAAAGGGTATACACAAGATAGTTATTACTTTACACGGCATGTACATATTTGGGGCTGGGCAACGTGGGCACGAGCATGGAATGCATACGACTTAGAAATGAAAAAGTGGCCAGCGTATAAAAAAACAGATTATCTTTCTGCTTTTTTTACAAAAAAAGGTCATAAATATTTTTGGGAAAGCTTGTTTGACGCCTATTTAAAGAAGCGAATACCTTCTTGGGATGGTGCATGGGTTTTTGCGGTATGGGCTCAAGGCGGTTTGTCAATTGCACCTAAAGTCAACCTTATTCAAAACACAGGCATTGGAATAAATGCAACACATACAACAGAGCATGATCGGTTTTCACGACTTATGGCAGAAGATTTACAATTCCCTTTAATTCACCCAGAATGTGTAACAGAAAATAGGCATTTAGATAAAAGAGAAATGAACATACGCTTAAAGGAAATGAAACGCCTACCCTATCCTTTAGCAAAGTGGGCTTCAGAGCTAAAGTGGTTTATAAAGGGTCTAAAAAAATAACGGGTACGACATGAATATAATGAAAACAACAATTACATATGTATATGTTTTGGTTTTAACTATTATTACAAAGATCTTAGAGCCTTTGTTTTACACTCTCGCAAAAAAAAAAGCAATACATACAAACGAATCTCTTATAGTACTTTGCTTAGCAAAAAATAATGCCAAACAACTTCAAAAAACCCTAAAACGTTTTGATAAAATTAAAGATTATTTTACGGATTTTAAAGTTTTAGTATATGAAAACAACTCAACTGATTCAACAAAGGATGTACTACGAAAAGCAAAAGAAACATACAGTTTTATTGAGTATTATTCATTTGATTATACAGATGAGGAATTAGAAAAAGTTGCAACAATCAGATTAAAGCCAAGCATGAAACAATGCCGCATTCAACATATCGCAAAAGGTAGAAACTTTTTATTAGAGAAGGTGCGTGATTCATTTAGTACTTTTTCTATTACGCTCGCTTTTGACTCTGATGTATTTTATTTTAATCCTTATAAAATTGTTTCAGCAGTTGCTACCTTTAATAAAAATGAGTGTAATGTACTAAGCGTAAATGGACTAACAAAGGTTTTTAAATATAGAGATGCATATGCGTTTCGCTCTAATAGTTTTCCTTATGGGCCTGAATACTTAGGACAGACATGGTGGAGCGAGACAGTACATCAAATACAAAAACGATATAAAAGTAATCAATTACTCCCAGTATACTCAGCCTTTGGTGGGGCAGCATTGTATAACACCAATGAATATGTAAAGGGTAATTACTCTGCGTTACACACAGACACGTCCCTAAAAGTACAAAAAGAAATTTCAGAAGTTAATCCAAGCTCTACAAGAACTGATGCAGCTCCTATCAATTCTCCTGTAGAAAACACAAACTATACAGGTCCAGTTGTATGTGAGCATGTGCCATTTCACTATACTTTCTATAAGCAAGGATTTACAAAACAATTCATCGACACTTCATGGAAAATGCTATTTTTGTAATAAAAAAGCTGCGCAATCTGTGGATAAATATAGTAAAAAGAGATTCACACTCAGCATAAAGGAAAAAAATGCTATACCAAATAATAATTTATCCTATTGAACTCATAATAGAATTAACCTATGCATTACTCAAGAGAGTCGTAGTAAATCCAGGACTTGCAATAATTGGAGTAAGCCTTGCTGTACAAATTCTCACACTACCCTTGTATGCCATAGCTGAAAAATGGCAAAAGGTAGAACGGAACACACAAGCTAAGCTAAAACCAAAAATTGATAAAATCAAAGCTGTTTTCAAAGGTGATGAACAATACATGATTTTATCAACGTACTATAAACAAAACAGTTACCATCCAATATTTGCAATGCGTAGTACCATCGGTCTATTAATTCAAATTCCTTTTTTTTTAGCTGCATACACTTTTCTATCTAACTTAGAGACTCTACATGGAGCAAGTTTTTATTTTATTCAAAATCTAGGTGCCCCTGATGCACTGTTTTCAATAGGTTCTTTTTCATTTAATGTACTCCCCATTATAATGACTGCAATCAATATAGTATCTGCACTTGTTTACACAAAAGGATTCGCGCTAAAGGAAAAAGCTCAGCTTTACGGTATGGCAATTCTATTTTTAGTATTATTGTACAATTCACCATCTGCGCTTGTTCTCTATTGGACATTAAATAATCTTTTTTCTCTTATAAAAAACATCATTTCGAAAGCTAAGAATCCTCTTAAGCTATTTTATATAGTTGCATGTAGTGCAGTAATTTTAGCGGCCATTTTTTATCTTTTTTTTGTTCCTAATCAATCAAATATACGAAAACTTTTTATTATAACAGTAACAATTTTAATTATTAGTATCCCACTATGCTTACGTTTAATATCCTTTCTTGTAAAATTTTTTCTACAACCATTACAAACAAACAAAAGCAAGCGAAACCTTATATTTAGTCTTGCGACACTATCACTTTCTATTATTTTAGGACTACTAATCCCATCATCACTTATTGTAACCTCAGTACAAGAGTTTTCATACATTGAAAACATTGATAATCCAATCTATTTTATCATGTATTCGTTTACTCAAAGTGCAGGCATTTTCCTCTTTTGGATTCCCCTACTTTATGTACTATTTTCTGACACAGTAAAAGTACTATTTTCTTGGATAACTCTTTCTTTATTTTTTGTCTGTCTCGCTCAAACATTTTTTGTAATAGGTGACTACGGTCTAATTTCTTCTGCCTTACAATTTGAAACAGGTATCCCCAAAATGCCCGATGCAACAGGTATTTTGCTTGATGGCCTAGTCATATTTACATCATTTTTTATCCCCTTGTTACTTATAAAAAAACAATCAGGTAAAATTTTGCTGCCGTTTTTTTCACTTGCTAATATTACACTTATTTTTATAAGCATATATAATATGGTTACAATTCAAAGCAATTTAAACACTTTTTCAACTAGCAGAAATGCTGAATCGAACAGTATTAGTGAAACAGTTTATAATATATCTCAAACAGAAAGTAATGTCATAGTGATTATGCTGGATAAAGCAATAAGTTCTTTTGTTCCTATTATTTTCGAAGAAAACACACATCTAAAAAAACAATTTGATGGATTTACCTACTACCCTAATACTGTTTCGGTGAACGGTCACACACTGATGGGAACTCCACCATTGTATGGTGGATATGAATATCTACCTGAAGAAGTTAATAAACGAATTGATGAATCATTAGTAAGTAAGCATAATGAAGCCTTAGCAGTTCTTCCTGTTCTGTTCTCTGAAAATGGTTTTAAGACAACAATCACTGATGCTTCATGGGCAAATTATAGTTATATCCCTGATAACCGAATTTTTACAAAGTGGCCTCAAATTTCAGCTAAAAATGTTATCGGTTCAAAAACACAAGAGTGGACAAAAAAAAATAACATAGATTTCATAAAGCAAAGTGAACTACTAAAAAGAAATTTATTTTTCTTTTCAGTGTTTCGAGCCGCACCTACTAGTTTAAGGGGCGCCCTATACGACAATGGCAAGTGGTGGCAAGAGCAAACTATAAACCCAGATTTAAAAAATTACATAGATAATTTTTCTTCCCTTGATCTTTTAAAAGAATTAACAAACATAAATTCAATTACTCCTACATTTAATGTTATAGTAAATGAATCTACCCATAACTCTATTTATTTGCAATATCCCGAGTATAGACCAGCAAATATAGTAACTAGTGTTGGAGAAAATATCTTTAATTCAGAATACATACACAAAACTTATCATGTTAACATTGGCCCCTTAAGAGTAATAGGAGATTACTTAGATTTTCTGCGAGCAAATAATGCATATGAAAATACACGAATAATTATAGTTTCAGATCATGGAGATGTAAAACAACAGTTTCCTATTTTTGAAAATTTTCACAATAGAGAATCAAATCCACATCCCGAAGCATTCCATAGCCTTCTCATGGTTAAAGATTTTAATAGTACAGAATCAGTTATAACAGATATGACATTTATGACAAATGCTGATGTTCCTATTTTAGCAACGCAAGGCATTCTAGAAAATGCTTCAAACCCTTTTACATCTCAGCCATTATCAAACGAAACAAAAGCTAATGGTATTGAGGTATATGTTACACCTCGTTTTGTACCCGAAAAACACAACAAAAATACATTTATTTTAGATGGCGAGACATGGCACGTTAAGGAAAATATATTTATACCAGAAAACTGGAAAAAAATAAAATAGACAAGGAGTACACATGTTGTACCAAGTACTAATTTACCCCATAGAAATCATAATTGAAATGATTTATTATATGTTTGATAAAATATCAAACAACCCTGGAATTTCAATTATTGGGGTGAGCATTGCATTGCAAATTTTAACCCTCCCACTATATAACATAGCCGAAAAATGGCAGCTTATAGAACGTCAAGCTCAACAAGCAATGAAACCTAAGGTTGACAAAATTAAAGCCGTATTTAAAGGTGATGAGCAGTACATGATTTTATCTACTTATTATAAGCAGAATCACTATCACCCCATTTTTGCAATGAGAAGCACTATAGGCCTTGTAATTCAAATTCCATTTTTTATTGCTGCTTATACTTTCCTATCAAACTTGGAAGTAATAAAGGGAAGCAGTTTTCTATTCATACCAAACCTCGGTGAACCTGATGCCTTATTTTCCCCTGGCTCTATAACTATAAATTTTTTACCAATTATAATGACACTAATCAATATAATTGCATCTTTACTATATACAAAAGGATTTCCACTTAGAGAAAAAATACAACTTCACGTAATGGCACTACTCTTCTTAGTGCTGCTATACAACTCACCTTCAGCCCTTGTGTTATATTGGACATTAAATAATATATTTTCTTTGGTTAAAAATCTCGTTTATAAACTAAAAAATCCTTTAAAATTTTCCTACATAATTGCATCTATTTTGCTCGCATGCGTTACCGTATATGCATGTTTTCTTACTAACATGTATTTTGCAAGAAAAATCTTTTTAGTTTTAATAACACTATTAACATTTAGTTTACCCTTAATAGTATATTTCTTTAATAACTTTATTACACCTAAACTAACAAATATGTTTTCAAACTTAAAACAACGCACAATCTTATTTTTATTATCTTGTACAGGCCTTTTTCTTTTAGCTGGAGTCTTTATACCCTCAGCCTTAACTACATCATCAACTGATGAATTTTCTTTTATTGGAAATTATTCATCACCTTTAGATTTTTTAGTCTATCCACTATATCATGGCTTTGGTATATTCTTGGTATGGTTACCACTTATTTACACTCTCTTTTCTCAAACAATAAAAAATATTTTAGCTTGGATTATCTCCTCTTTATTCGTAATATGCATAGTGTATTCATTTGTCATAATAGTTGATTACGGATTTATTTCAAATACATTACAATTTGAAACAGAAATTCCTCTTATACCAGCTATACAAACATTATTGATAGATTCAATAGTAGTCAGTGCTATTTTTATTCTAGTCTTTTTCTTACTCAAAATAAAAGCTACAAATGTAATCATACCTATATATGCAATTGCAAGTAGTACATTACTAGTTTTAGGAATTTCAAACTACATTATTACACAAAAAAACTATAATGAAATTGTAGAAAATGTAAATACAAGCAATAATCAAACTACAATACATTCTTTAGAACCTAAATTTAACTTGTCAACTAATAACCAAAATGTTATGGTTATCATGCTAGACATGGCAATAGGTGGATTTGTCCAGCATATTTTTAATGAGTTTCCGGAAACAAAAAAACAGTTCGATGGCTTTATTGAATATCCTAATGCTGTAACACTGGCCAGTGTTACAGCATTAGGGGCATTCCCTCCGTACGGTGGTTACGAATATGGGCCTGATATTCTTACAACAACCTCAAATGATATTATTGGAGAAAAAACCTCAGAAGCAATAGCCGTGCTACCAGAAATATTTTCACAAAATGGATATGTCACTTCGATAATTAACTCACCGCTTGGATACGGTGGTAGTAATATAAGTGATATCTCAAACTTACATTTTGAAAATCTTGATCCAAGTATATATAGAAATATATGGTTAGATGAAACAAATACAGAATTGGCTTTTAACACCATTTTAGAAGATAGTTTTATTCTTTTTTCAATTTTTAGAATGGCACCAACAAGCCTCAAGGGTGGCATTTACATAAATGGACATTATTGGAAAATTTCAGACACACAAAACAATGCTTATTTTGATGATTTTTTGAACAATTATGCGGTGCTATCATATTTACCACAATTAACTTCTTTTAACGAAGGCGCACCATCCTTCATATACTTAAAAAATGATACTCCACATGAACCAATTGACAGAAAATATGTCTTTGAGGAAGAAAGTAAAAATATAACAAATAATATAAAAATTTCATGGGATGACAGAATTACATACACATACTATAACGCAAATGTAGCTACCTTCTTGGAGTTAGGAAGCTTTTTTGATTTTATGAGAGAAAATAATATATACGATAACACAAGAATAATATTAGTTTCTGACCATGGTACTAGAGTAAATATACCCGAGTTTAGCCATTTTAATACAAACAGAACTTTTCAAAATGAAGCTCAAAACAGTAATATAAAACCAGAGTTAGTTAATTCACTCCTTATGGTCAAAGACTTTAACAGCTCAGATCCTATAACTACAAACTATGATTTTATGACTAATGCAGATGTACCATATTTAGCTACAGAAGACATAGTGCATAACCCTGTAAATCCCTTTACAAATAGTCCTATAGAAATTATTGATAAATCTAATGGTATAGACATTGAAATTGTACTTAAATTGGAATCAAATAAAATAAATGAAAGTGAAACGTGGAACGTTAAAGACAATATTTTTGAACCAGAAAACTGGTCAAAAGTTAAGTAAATAGTATTAATTTAGGAGAATAGAATTATGTTTTTATACATAGACCCAGGTACGGGAAGCGCATTATTTTCAATTGTAATAGGACTTTTAACCACTCTTTACTTTGTTGGAAGAGCACTTATTATAAAATTCAAGTTTAAACTAACTGGAAAAAAATCTGACAATGTTTTATCAGAAAACACCTATACAGTCTTTTGCGAAGGACCGCAGTATTTATCAGTTTTCTTACCAGTACTTAGAGCATTTGAAGAAAAAAAGGTTGCAATTAGCTATCTAACATCAGTTAAAGATGACCCTGCCTTTTCTGAAAACTATGAATATGTAAGGCCAGAATATATTGGTGAAGGTAACACCGCTATTGCAAGGCTTAACTTCCTACAAGCAGAGGTTTGCCTTATGACTACCCCTGGCTTAAACGTTTATCAATTAAAACGCTCTAAAGGTGTAAAACATTATTCTCATGTATTACATATGGCAAGTGATGCTACAATGTATCGTCTTTTTGGGCTCGATTACTTTGATTCTGTATTAGTAAGTGGCGATTACCAAAAAAAAGATATTCGACTTTTAGAAGATATGCGCTCTCTACCTCAAAAAGAACTTGTTACAGTTGGCTGTCCATATTTGGATGTTTTACAAGAAAGATATAATGCAATAAAAGAAACAGCAAATGCAGAAAAAAAAGGTTTCACAGTCCTTGTGTCTCCAAGTTGGGGGCAAAATGCACTGTTAACAAAGTATGGGGAAAGGTTATTAGACCCACTTGTAAATGCGGGATTTTCAATAATTATTCGCCCTCACCCACAGTCAAAAAAATCAGAAGCTGCAATGTTAGAGACATTGCAAAATAAATATGCGCACCTACCAGCCGTCACATGGGACTATGAAAAAGATAACACAACTTCAATTGCAAAGTCTGACATAATGATTTCTGACTTTTCCGGAATCATTTTTGACTATACCTTTTTACACGACAAGCCATTTTTGTACGTACATGAAAACTTTGATCTTCGCCCCTATGATGCCGATGACTTAGCAGAACTATCTCCTCAAGTACAACCATGGCAGTTTGAAGTATTACCAAGTATAGGTAAAAAACTAGAAGAACGTGATTTTTCAAACATAAAAGAAATAATCCAATCTTTAAGCGATAGTAAAGAACTTGCAGAAAATCGAAAAAAAGCAAAGGCTACAGCATGGATGCATCAGGGAAAAGCAGGTGAAAACATTGTTGAGTATATGATAAAAAAAGTTGCAGAAATAACTGAAAGTTAAAATAATCATTTTTTTTAATAAAATGCAGTAAAATACAACTTAAATACTTGATTTTTGTTCAATATAGTAATAAAATATACATATATTGAACAAAAGTTGGTAATATAATGAAAAAAGTATATTTAGGTTTAACTGCTGATATTATTCACCCTGGAATTATTAATATAATTTCAGAGGCCACAAAGTACGGAGATCTCATTGTAGGTCTCCTAACTGACTCCGCAATTGTAAGCCACAAGCGCTTACCATACCTCACGTACGAGCAGCGAAAACAAGTTGTAGAAAGCATCAAAGGTGTTTCTGAAGTTATTTCTCAAGAAGATTGGAGCTACGTACCAAACCTAAAAAAAATAAAACCAGACTACATTATTCATGGCGACGATTGGAAAGCAGGCTATTTAAGTTCTGTTAGAGAAGATGTCTATAAGGCTATGAAAGAAATTGGCGGTGATGTAATTGAGATTCCATATACAATTGGTATTGATTCATCAGCACTTGTTCAAAATATGAAAAGCATAGGAACAACTCCCGAAATTAGAATGAAAACGCTTCGTCGCCTAATAGAAGCAAAACCTATTGTGCGAATACTAGAAGCCCATTCAGGTCTTTCAGGTTTGATAGCAGAAAATATACAAGTAGAAAAAGATGATGGTATTCATCGCTTTGATGGTGTTTGGTCATCAAGTTTAACAGACTCAACAAGCAAGGGAAAACCTGACATAGAAGCTGTAGACCTTACTACACGCATGAACTCACTTACTGAGATTTTAGAATGCACAACAAAGCCTATAATCTATGATGGCGATACTGGAGGAAAAACAGAGCACTTTGTGTTTACTGTTCGCACATTAGAACGAAACGGTATATCAGCAGTGATAATTGAAGATAAAGTTGGATTAAAGAAAAATTCATTATTTGGAACAGAAGCTATACAAGAATTAGCAGAAATTGATGACTTCTGTCATAAGATAAGTGAAGGGAAAAAGGCACAAGTAACAAAAGATTTTATGATAATAGCACGCTTAGAAGCCTTAATTGCAGGATATAATGTAGATGAAGCAATCAAGAGAGCCTTTGCTTTTGTAAATGCAGGAGCCGACGGTGTAATGATTCACAGCAAAGAAAAATCTGGATCTGATATAAAAGAATTCTGCGAAAGATTCAGAAAAGGACACAAGTCAATTCCTATTATTCTTGTCCCAACAACATATAATCAATTCACTGAAAAAGAGCTTTCAGAATGGGGAGCTAATGTTGTAATTTATGCAAACCATATGTTACGCTCTTCATATCCAGCAATGTATAAAACTGCAGAAAGTATTTTACAAGCTGAGCGTTCTCTTGAAGCAGATAAAATGTGTATGTCAATAAAACAAATACTAGAATTAATACCTGGAACAAAATAGGATAGCCAAATGATTACACCAAGTTTTTTTTACACTACTCTACAAGAGAATGGCACAGATTTTTTTACAGGAGTTCCAGACTCATTATTAAAAAATATATGTGCGTATATAACTGACAATGCCAGCGAAAACTCTCACATCATTGCTGCTAACGAAGGCTCTGCTACAGCATTAGCTACTGGATATCATTTAGCATCAGGTAAAATACCTTTAGTCTATATGCAAAACTCAGGAATTGGAAATGCTGTAAATCCACTTTTAAGCCTTGTTGACCCTGACGTATACTCTATACCAATGCTTTTTTTAGTAGGTTGGCGTGGGGAACCAGGTGTTAAAGATGAGCCTCAACATGTTAAGCAAGGAAAAGTTACCACAAATCTTTTCAGCGCAATGGATATTCCGTATACAATTTTGGAAGATAATGAAACTGAAGTACGTAACCAACTTCAAATTGCATACCAATATATTAAAAATAATAATGCCCCTTACACGCTTATCATTCGAAAGGATACCTTCGCAGAATATACATTACAAAAAAAAGAAGAAACAAATAGTACATTTTCTAGAGAAGAAGCAATTGAAAATATCATCCTTCATGCAAAAGAAGATTCAATATTTGTATCAACTACTGGTATGATTTCAAGAGAACTTTTTGAACTACGTGAAAGGCACAACATGGGTCATGCAGCCGATTTTCTCACTGTTGGTTCAATGGGACATGCTTCACAAATAGCCTTTTCCATTGCCATACATAAACCAGATCGCACCGTATACTGCATAGATGGAGATGGGGCTTCTTTAATGCAAATGGGAGGCATGGCTACAATTGGAACAAGTAATGTTAAAAATCTTGTGCATATAGTTTTAAATAATGGCGCACATGACTCAGTTGGAGGACAGCCTACTGTAGCAAATAAAATAGACTTGTCAACAATTGCTAAAGCATGTGGATATAGCTATACAAAAACAGTGGAATCAAAAGATACACTTCAACTCATATTAAGTGAAATTAATAATAAAAGTTCCCCTGAATTATCATTTTTCGAAGTAAAAGTTAAAAAAGGGGCTCGAAAAGATTTAGGTAGACCAACAACTACAACACATGAAAACAAAGATGAATTTATGCAGTTTTTAAAGAAATAGTTATTATACAGGAAGGAAATATATGGTAAAACAAGCAGTAATTATGGCAGGCGGGCTAGGATCAAGACTTAAAGGCAGAACCGTTGATATGCCAAAAGGCTTTATTGAAATTGATAGAAATCCTATGGTTGAAATGTCAATACAAAAACTAATAGAAGCTGGCATTGAGCATATTATAATTGGAACTGGACACTGTAATGAATTCTACGACGATCTAGCGAAAAAATATCATATCATCACAACTATTAAAAATGATAACTATGCAAATACAGGAAGCATGGGAACATTAGAAGTATGTGCTCCCCTTGTAACAGGTGACTTTTTACTTTTAGAGTCAGACTTAGTATATGATTCAATATCTCTATCTGTACTTTTAAATGATCCTCGAAAAAACGTTATTCTTGCTTCAGGAAAAACAAAATCTGGAGATGAAGTCTACTTAGAATCAGATGAAAATAACAACTTAGTAAATCTTTCTAAAAATCCTGATGCGTTAAAAGCAATAAGTGCAGAGTTAGTTGGAATAACAAAACTTACAAAACAAAAACTGTCTCAAATGTGCATACATGCAGAAAAACATCATAGTGACTTACCATTTATGGAATATGAGCATGCTATGATTGCTACATTAGATGAAACACCTATTGCGATTAACAAAGTTGAATATTTAGCTTGGAGAGAGATAGATGATGAAAGTCATCTTGAAATGGCAATAAAAGAGGTTTACCCTCGTATAAAAGAAAATGAGGCTCTACGTAAAATCAGAAGAGAAGTTCTATTAAACCCTGGCCCTGCAACAACTACAGACAGTGTAAAGTATGCACAAGTTGAAGCAGATATTTGTCCACGAGAAATAGAGTTTGGAAACATGATGCAATGGATTTCTACAGAGCTTACTCAATTTGTTGCTGATCCTGAAGAATATGCCACTATAATGTTTGGCTGTTCAGGTACAGGGGCCGATGAAGCAATGATTTGTTCTGCTGTTCCTGAAAATGGACATATTTTAATTGTTGACAATGGCTCTTACGGTAATCGTATGGCAAAAATTGCAGAAGTATATAAGCTAAATTATACAGTATATAAAAGCTCTACCTATGAGCCAATAAATATCCCAGACCTTGAAAAAGAATTTACTACAAAAAAATATACTCATTTGGGAATAGTTCACCATGAAACAACAACTGGTCTATTAAATAAACTTGAAATAATTTGTCCTCTAGCTAAACAATATGGAATGGTTACAATTGTTGATGCTGTTAGTGCATACTGTGGCATGGAAATGGATTTAAAAGAGCTTGGCATAGATTTTATGGCATCAACTTCCAATAAAAATATTCAAGGTATGGCAGGGATTGGTTTTGTTGTTTGTAATAAAGCAGAATTGGAAAAAACAAAAGATATTCCAATGCGTTGTTTTTATTTAAACCTATATGACCAATATTCATACTTTCTAAAAACAAAACAAACACGCTTTACCCCTCCAGTGCAAACACTTTATGCTTTAAGACAAGCAATAATTGAAACAAAAGTTGAAACAGTAGCTAAGCGATATGAGCGATATACAGCTTGTTGGAAAATCCTTGTACAAGCAGTAAAACGATTTAATTTAAAAATGCTTGTTGCTGAAGAAGAACAAAGCCATTTAATAACCGCAATCTTTGACCCAGATGTTCCTAAGTATGATTTTGAAGAGTTTCACGACTTTGCTTCAGAAAATGGCTTTACAATTTACCCAGGAAAGCTTGGAAATATTAACACATTTAGAATTGCAAATATTGGAGATATTTACCCTAAAGACATGGAAAAATTTGTTTGCAAACTTGAAGAGTACTTAAAAAAAATTGAATGGTTATAACAAATGTTTTCTTATCTACCTTGATTTTTGTTCAATTTTCCAATATAGTTAGTACATATTGAACAAAGGTTGATCTATGAAAAAAATTTTAATAGCGTTAACAGTACTAACTATAATACTCCTAATTTTGATGAATATTCGAACAAAGGATGTTATAGTAATATACTCATCAATGGAACAGCATAGAAATGATGCTCTTCAGTCTCAATTAAAAGAACAGTTCCCAAAATACAATACAATTGTAAAATATGTTTCTACTGGAAAAGCAGCTGCAAAAATTAGTGTTGAAAAAGAAAGTACCGAAGCAGATATTATAGTTGGTCTTGATACTGCATTTATGAAAAAAATTACACCAAGCCTAGCAACAATCGATACATCACCAGATGTTCAATACTACGATGGGCTCACACTTGAAGACAATGATCATAAATTCATTACTTGGGAGCGAGATGCTGGTGCTTTTATCGTAAATCCTGAACTCTTAGCAAAGCATAATTTAGAAGTTCCACAAACGTATGAAGACTTGCTAAATCCAAAATTTAAGAACTTAATAGCAATGCCAAATCCAAAAACAAGCGGAACCGGATATTTTTTCTATAAATCGCTTGTAAACGAAATAGGAGAAGATGACGCATTAGAATATTTTGATGGTCTTAATCAAAATATAAAACAATTTACAGAATCTGGTTCTGCACCGCTTAAGCTGCTTATTCAAGGCGAAATTGCTGTTGCGATGGGATTAACATTTGTAGCTATGAATGAAATAAACAAAGGATTTAATTTTGACATAGTATACCCAGATATTGGCTCTCCTTACTTTTTTACAGGAACTGCAATCATTAACGGAAGAGAAAAAAATGAACACATTATGAGTGTGTTTGATTTTATAATAAATGATTTTTTAGTCTATGATAAATCTTACTTTGTTCCAGAAGGAATCTTTAAAGGCCAAGAAAACAAAATTGAAAACTATCCACAAAATATTATATATGCAAATATGGAAGGCATAGATAATATTGAAGATAAAGAGAGGTTATTATCGCTATGGAAGTACTAGCAAAAAAAATAAAATTAAGCGTAAAAGATTTAACAAAAACCTATGAAGATAAAACAGTACTTGATTCAATCAGCTTCGATGTTGAAGAGGGAGAATTTCTTGGTGTTTTAGGCCCTAGTGGTTGTGGTAAAACTACGCTATTGCGTATTCTAATAGGACTAGAAAACCAAACAAGTGGGACAATTGAGCTTGACAGTAATGAAATTTCAAGTAAAAAGTCAAGTGAAAGAGAAATGGGTATAATATTTCAAAATTATGCATTATTCCCCAATATGACTGTGCTCGAAAATGTAGCGTATCCGCTCAAAAACAAAAAAATCGCAAATTGCCGAGACATAGCAGTTAAAACACTCGATTTAATTGGTATGAGCGAACACATAAATAAAAAGCCACAACAATTATCTGGTGGACAACAACAACGAGTTGCAATAGCAAGAACACTCGCTTTGCAGCCCAAAATTATTCTGCTTGATGAGCCAATTTCTGCTCTCGATGTAACAAATCGTGAAATTATGAAAAATGAATTAAAATCAATTCAAAAAAAGTTTAATTCAACAATGATTTTTATTACACACGAGCAAGAAGAAGCTTTTTATCTTTCAGACAGGATCATGGTTATGAGTGATGCTAAGATTGAACAAATCGATACACCACAAAATATTTACCATAATCCAGCAAATGAATATATACGATCTTTTGTTGTGGAACATTTAGATAAAAAAATGGACTCTCTCATTGCTAGCACAGGTAAAACAAATGCAAAGTAAATATGAGTTTATGAAAGGTGCGAAAATAATAGTAACAGCATTTCTACTTGTCAATGTAGTGGCACCATTATTTTTATTATTCTTAAATATAGAATTTTCTGATATAGCAAATGTTTTATCGCATCCACAATTTAAGTCAATGATTTTTAATTCGTTCTTTACATCGTTTGTGGGTTCAATATGTTCAATTGCCTTAGCATTTTTACTAGCTTATTGTGTTATTAGAACAAAAATTAAATACAAGAGTATTATAACTGTAATTGTAACAATTCCAATGCTCATTCCATCGATATCACATGGGACAGGTCTTGTTTTCTTACTAGGGGACAACGGTATTATTACCAATTTACTAGGATTAAACATAAATCTTTACGGTTATACAGGAATTATTTTAGGTTCAATACTGTATTCCTTCCCTGTTGCCTTTTTAATGCTTTCAGACTCATTTAAGTACGAAGATTATACAACATATGAAGCAGCCTCTGTGTTAGGTATCCCTAGAAAAAAGCAGTTCTTTTCAATTACAGTTGCAAACATGAAAGGGCCTCTCGTTTCAATTTTCTTCGCTGTTTTTACAATGATCTTCTCAGATTACGGGGTTCCTCTTACAGTAGGAGGCAAAGCAATTACTATCCCTGTGTATATGTATCAAGAAGTAATTGGAATGCTCGATTTTTCAAAAGGTGCAATTTTAAGTTTATTACTATTGCTTCCAGCAATTATAGCATTTGCTATAGATTTAAAGAGACAGGCAAGTGGAAACATGAGCACTGTTATAAAACCCTTTGTAATAAAGCACAACAAAGCACGTGACATTGCTAGTTATGCCGTATGTTTAATAACAATATTTTTAATTTCACTCCCCATTTTAGCATTTGCATACCTTTCTTTTGTCAAGCAATTTCCTATTGATATGAGCTTTAGTTTTGCAAGCATTGTACAAGCTTTAGAATTAGACTTATTATCATATCTCATAATGTCCGTAACAATTGCGCTAACTACGAGCTTAATTGGTGTTATAATTATTTATGTAACAGCATTTTTAACAGCTCGCTCCTCAAAGTCAATTTCTAACACTTTTTTACACTTAATATCACTTGTAACACTCGCAGTTCCAGGTATTGTTCTTGGTTTATGCTACGTATTGTTTTTTAATGGAAGTCCAATCTATGGAGGCATTACTATAATTGTTCTTGTAAACATTATTCACTTTTATGCATCTCCATACCTCTTAGCCTATAATTCACTAAAGAAATATAGTACAAGTTTTGAAGATGTTGCAAGTTCACTTGGAATAGGAAAACTTCGCTTGCTTATTGATGTTTACGTACCAAGCACAAAAGAAACAATAATTGAAATGTACTCCTACTTATTTGTTAACTCCATGGTAACTATTTCAGCAGTTTCATTCTTAGCAAGTATTCGAGTAACACCAATTGCGTTACTTATCCCACAATTTGAGTCTCAGATATTCATACAAATTACAGCTATAATATCTCTAGTAATACTTTTAATTAATATAACAGTAAAACTAGCAGTATACTCAATAAAAAAGTCAATGGTAAAAGGAAGAATTTAAGTGGAATTATCATTTTTACAATTTGAAGTATTAACCCATATAGATCGAAAAAAAAACACAAAAATAACACAACGTTCGATAGCGAATGATTTAGATGTTTCTGTTGGAACCATAAATAAAACCTTAAATACTCTTATAGAAAAGGCCTTAGTAATTCAAGATAATAATGCTAAGTATGAACTTACAAAAAAAGCCTTTTCTACCCTGGAGCCATACAGGGTAAAAAAAGCAGTTTTTATTGCTGCAGGATTTGGAAGTCGAATGGTTCCAATAACATTAAACACACCTAAGCCCCTAATATTAGTTCATGGCAAAAGAATTATTGAAACGCTTCTTGATGCAGTTGTTGAAGCAGACATAGAAGAAATAATAATTGTTCGAGGATACCTAAAAGACCAATTCGATGCCCTACTACATAAATATCCCAATATTAAATTTATTGAAAATCCTATTTATAATGAAGCTAACAACATATCCAGTACTGTGTATGTAAAAGATTTACTTGAAAACGCATATGTTCTTGAATCAGATTTACTTTTAAGCAACAAAGAAATTATACGTAAGTATGAGTATCAAACTAATTACATGGCTTGCCCAGTTGATAAAACTGATGACTGGTGTTTTAAGACAAAAAAAGGAATTATTACAGAACTCTGTGTTGGTGGTGAAAATGTGCATCATATGTTTGGAATATCTTACTGGTCAAAAGAAGACGGAAAAAAGCTTTCTAAAGATATAATGACAGTGTTTAATTCACCAGGTGGAAAAGAGCGCTACTGGGATGAAGTAGCACTTCGAGCTTGTAAAGACAACTATAAAGTTGCTGTTCGCCATGTAAGTTTAGATGATATAGTTGAAATTGATACCTTTAAGGAACTTAAAGCAATTGATAAAATTTATGATTGCTAGCTAAAATGCTAATCCTAACTTGATTATTGCATATTAATACATTTCGTAGTATACTAATAAAATGAGTAGCGATAAAGTTGATGTATCATTCATTCTTCCAATTTATAATACCCCACAAGACTTTCTTACACAAT
>CAYJPS010000038.1:0-19826 GCA_964372135.1 uncultured Treponemataceae bacterium
GCTCTTTTCCATTAATCGTATAATAGATTTTTGCATCTGGGGTTACACTTTCTATACTCACTTCTTGTTTAGTGTTCACATCATTTCCCAAGAGGGTTATTACAGGGGTTGCTACTATTTCTATTTCAGGTCTTTGTGGTTCCGGAGTGTCATTTGGACAGCCTAATAATACCAGAACAAACAGACTTATTAATGCAATGCTAAGTTTTTTTCTCATAGTTTTCATCCTCTTTCATTATCATTTTTCAAGCTTAAAAGCGATGTATTCAACAAATAGAAAATCCGATCTTTGCGTACACCACTAAGATTGGTCATTTTTCTATCCACAGATTACACAGATTACGCAGATTTTTATTTGTCGTGTATTGAACTACACTTACATCTACCACAAAAACAACTAACAGTAAAAATGTTTACATTTTTGGCTTTTATCAGTCTTTACTTTTTGTTTAAATTTATATAGCACCTTCCAATAGAAATCCCATAAATCCTTTAATCTGCGGATGTCTCATTATCAGATTGGTGAATAAAAAAAATACCCACAAAGTATAAACCCTGTGGGTAGTATTAATAATAGCTAAGTACTATATTTGTACTTCTACAACTTGTGTTTTCTTTTCTTCATCGCTTGGTTTCCAATTGCGACGAGCAAAAGAAATAAATGAACTTGCAATAAAGATAGTTGAATATACACCTGAGAGCATACCTACGATAAGTGCTAACGCAAACTCTTTCATTGAGCCTTCTGTAAAGAAGTATAAGGCAAATACTGCCAATAAGGTAGTTACAGTTGTAATAATTGTTCGACCTAAAATTTCAGTTTGAGAAATATTGAGTACATCAGTAAACTTTTTAATTTTTAAGACTTGTACATTTTCTCGAACCCTGTCTAATACAACAACTGTATCATTTATAGAATATCCTATAATAGTCAAGATGGCTGCAATCATTGTAGCATTAAGCTCTAAACCAAACCACACAATAAATGTTACCATAATTAAAGCGTCATGAACAATCGCTAAAACGGCACCTAATGCAAAATCCCACTTAAAGCGAATTGTTGCATAAAGCCATATTAGTGCTAAAGTTCCAAAAACTAGAAGAATCGATTGTAGTGCTAAAGTACTTGAAAATTGTGCCCCGATAAAGTCAGTTTTTAACACTGCAACATTTTCAGCACCAAATTCAGTAACCAATGCTTGCCAAATAGCTTCTTGTGTAGTTCTACTTATTTCAGAATTAGTCCCATCATCTTTAACACGAATTTGAAAACCATTTTCTGTTTCTACACCAACAGACTTAACTGTAGCTGTTTCAATAGATGAAAGAGATGAACGCACTTGGTCAATACTAATAAGAGGTGCACCTTCTAGGCTATACAACATAAAAGGTGTTTGAGAAAGCACATTTGTTTCAGAAGAATTTGTGTACATACCTATAGGCGAAGTAGCCACTGGTAATACAGCAGTTGCGCTTACACCTTCAAGCGTATTTAATTGTGAAACGAGGTCTCCAATTGTTGTGTACTCTGCATAAAGAAATGTTTGTGTTTCATTTGCAGATCCAGCCCCACTTATAACAATTGACATTGAAACATTATTTGCTTCAACAGCCAAACTAGAAGGTCCAGTATATGTCATTTCAATAGCTGTAGGTGCTATTTTTACTTCTTGAATTAGTCCTGCTTGAAAGTCCAATCCTAGATTAAAACCACGAGTAAACACCCCAAAAAGACCAAAAGCTATTACTATAAGGCTTAAAACGACAAATGGTACAAAACACTTGCTAAAATGTATTATTTTTTTACTCATTTTGGAAGCCTCCAGCCAATGTTTATTTTTTTACGTTGTAATGCTTGTGTTCCAAAGTCAAAAATTAACCTTGATACAAATAAAGCAGTAAATACAGAAGAAACAACACCAATTGCTAAGCTTACTGCAAAACCTTGAATTGAACCTGTTCCTAACTGAGATAAGAATATAGCAGCAATAAACGTTGTGACGTTTGCATCCATAATCGCCCAAAATGCGTGTTGGAAACCTGATACAACAGCTGCTGCTCTACTTTTTCCCAATTTTAATTCATCACGAATGCGTTCAAAAACAACTACGTTTGCATCAACTGCCATACCCAGTGTTAAAATCATACCAGCTACACTCGAAAGTGTAATTGTAAGTCCAAATGCTGACAAAATACTAAACATCATAAAAAGATTTAATACCTGTGCAATAACAGCATTTATTCCAGCACCAGTATACCACACGAGCATAAAAATCATAACTAATAAAAGACCAAAAAGAATTGCTTGCATTCCTTGCTCAATTGCGAGGTCTCCTAGAGAAGCTCCAATAACTTGTTGGCTTTCAACTACGAGTGGTACATTTAACCATGCAGTTTGTAAAACTTTTTGAAGATTTTGAGCTTCAGTTAAACTGAATCCAGATATAGCAACATTACCACCAGGAATTGATTCATTAATTACTGCAGCTGACTTTACTTTATCTTCAGATACAATAGCTAGTGTCCTACCGGTATGGATTGAAGTTGCCTCTCCAAAAATTACTGCACCTTCTGGATCAAGTGTTAAGTGTACTTCTGGTTGTCCAAGACGGCTTGAGCCTACTGTTGCAGACGCTAAGTGTTCACCATCAAGTATAATTTCGTTTTCTAAAACTAAGTAATTTACTCTCTCATCAAGCCCGTATTCATCTTTTACATATAAGCCTAAAACTTCTGTATTAGGTGGAATTATTGTCGGATTTAATAGCTCCCCTGTTGCAGTAAAGGTATTAGTTGGGTTTTGGGCATAATATGCATTAAAACTATTTGTAGCTTCCGTATCAACTAAGCGAAAGTTTAAGATACCCTTTCCTAAAATTATTGAGTTGATAGTATCTGCTTCTGCAGCACCAGGGATTTCGATATAAATTCTATCTTCGCCTTGTCTTCTAATTGTAGGGCTCGTAAGACCAAACTGATCAATTCGTCCTGTTAAAGTTTCAAGAACTTGACTCATAGCCTCTTCTCTAAAAGCTGCTTCATTGTCAGTTGTTATTGAATCTCCCACAGATTCAATTGCTGCATCAAGGTCAGCACGAGCAATGATGCTCATTCCACCTGATAAATCAAGACCCAATTTTACTGCGCTATTATACGTTGCTTTAGCGTCAAGTATCTCATTCCTATATTTATCTTCAATAACAGCTTTAACTTCAAGCTCACTTGAAAAAGCGAGCAAGGCTTCTCTAACAGTCATTGGAGAGCTTACGTCCATATTACGTGCTTTATACAAATCTCGTGCTTCTTTTTCAAGGTAAGCAAAATTTTCACTTAAAACTGCTGATGAATCGTTTTGTTGTATATCTACAAGCGTATTCAAATCATATGTTGCCATAGCATTTGAATAATCTTTAATTTTTTCCAGTGAACTTAATGCTAATGTTTGAAGTTCTTTTGGTGTACCAGCATACCATTTAACAGATGGCATCAAAAAAACAACACACAATGCAATAACTACTACTAGAAGAAGTAATCGACTTCTTTTATTCATGTGTTAAACTCCAAAATATACACCGTCCCATGAAAACTGAGACGGCTGCATATTATAAATATTCTTATTTTTCAGTTTTTTCAGCTTTTGCAGATTTTTTTTCTACAGGATCTGCTTTTTCTTCTTTAGCTTTTTTTTGAGCCGCTGGTTTTGCTGCAACTGCATTTTCGTTGATTACTGTTGCAATTGCTGAGCGACTAAATTCAATTTTAGCGTTGTCATCTACTTTTACAACTACTGATTGTTCTTTTGTTGAACTTACAACACCATGAATCCCACCAATGGTAACAACTTTGTCACCCTTTTTTAGGGCATCAATCATTTTCTTTGTTTCTTTTTGTTTTTTATTTTGCGGGCGAATAATAAAAAAATAAAAAATCACAAAAATAAGTGCAAATGGAGCAATCATGCTAAGCATTGAGCCTTCAGGAGCTGCTGCTTGTAATAATGATACTACGTTCATAGGGAACCTTCCTTTCCTAAATAAAAAATATACTTCACAGTGGGAAAAACCCACGTGTTCAAAGTAGAATATCATAAAAGTGTATAAACAGTCAAGACAGGAATGAGTAAAGAAATGTAATAAAGTGTTACTATCGTAACAAAGTGTCTAGTTCGGCGTTACGCGCTATTGCATCAGAGTTTGCCGGGCTTAGAGCTATTACTTGCTTTAAGTAATACTGTGCTTTGCTATAGTCTTGGCGATCATAGTAATATGTGTATAGGCCATACAGTGCAAATTCATTTCGTGGATTTGCTGTAAGACTCGCACGAAGATCTGATAGTATTCTTGTATCAGTGCTTTGCAAGCGGCTTCGTTCAAAATAGAGAACACTCTTCATCCTGCCAGTTGCTGATTGCAATACATCTTCAATAAGGTTTAAAGCATCAGAGTATCGACCTTCAGCAATAAGGAGACGAATATACCATTGGTGTAAGTTCTCATCTACGGATTCTGGGGTATAATAGGGTATTATTGTTTCCCTAGCCTCTTGTAAAAAGCCGAGTGCTATACAAATTTCTACGTGAAGCAACGCTGCCTCAAGGCTAGTATCACCGTTACTTAATACATATCCACTTGCTTCATAGGCTTCTTGCCAGTTTTGAGACACAATAGACTCTTTAACTAAGATAGACAAAGCTTCAAAATTATCTGGGTCATCTTGTAATATAATCGCTAAAAAATCAACTGCGGTTTGGCCTAGTATACTTTCACCATTTGTTGAAGCTAAGGTTGCTGCAAATAGAAGAATATTTACATCATCTGGGTACAAAGTTAAAGCCTCTTGAATCGTTCTTGTTGCTGCAGGAATATTTTTATTCCAAGCACTTTGCAATCTTGCCCGCAAAAGTAAATACTCTCTATCCTGGCTTCTGGTTCGAGAATACACATCAAGTAAACTAGAAACATCTAAAAAATCACCCAACTCAAAAAGTACTTTTGCTCGAAAAAGCAATAGAGATGTATTATCTGGTGTAAAGCGGAGAGCTTGAGCTACCAGTGACTCTGCGGCTGTGTAATCTTTTGCTTCATACGCAGCCATTGCTGAGTATTCGAGTATTTTCACATCTGATGGATACTGCGTCATTAAATCTTGGCCGAGTGTATTTGCATTTTCTATAAGGTCAGCTTCCAAAAGCAATTCAAAGTATGCATATATAATATCCATATTTCTACTATCAAGCACCATTGCTTTTTCTAAATACGTTTGAGCTGCAATATAATTTTGCATACGCATTTCTAGAACTCCAATAAGGTATAGAGTTAGCACAGAGTTTTCATCCATGCCCAAAGATGCTTCTAACGCACTTTTTGAATCAGAATAATACTCATGTATGCTTTCATTAGAAAAAAGAACTAACGATGGCAATGTCAAAGTGAAAAAGTCAGGGGTTCCATATGAGCTTTCATATATTCCACTTTTAATCGACTCTAATGTTGATGTGTATACATTTGTTGGCAGAGTGTTGTTAGGTGTTGGAATATATGCTGTAGAAGTCCAAGCATAATCCATAATAAGTGTGCAAACTGCAAGCAATACTTTTGCTTGTTCATTCGAATCATCATAATTATTTCTCAATGCAGACATTGCATTTTGTATAGACAAAGGAGAGCCTTTTTGAATGTTTAGCAATATATCACTACTTATAGTGCCAAAGTATGGAGAAAAATTGCTTTCTACTTCACTGGGTTCTGGTAGAGTCAATGCCACACTTTCAATTTCATTGGCTGGCTCATCCTCAGGCGAAGAAGCACAGCTAAACATGAGTAGCAACATTGCAAAAAAGCACAGGCGTTTTATCATTTACGATAAATCCTCATAATCATCAGAGTTTTTTACCCATTCCTCCCTTTTGTGTTTTTGGGAATAAAAAAACAAGCATATAAGTAAAATCCCAAAAACCACAAAAATCATAGGCCACCAACGTTTTGCAAAGGTGGTAATTGACATACTTATTATATCTAAAGAAAAAAGCAAAAATACGATACCAAAACCAAAAAGCATACAGCCTGACACAACAAATGATATTGGTAAAAAACCATAGCGGATAAACCCAAGAGGGATTAGCACAAGTGCAGAAAGCATAATCATGATTGGCCAAAGTTCACCAATTGAATATGGAATAATGTGGCTATTTACTAATAAAAGAAGCAACCAATTGGAACATAAAAATAATCCAATAAAAGTGAAATAGGTATGCTTTTTACCAGTCAAATTTTGATACAGCATTGTAATACCCAATACGATAACCACTGTGGGAAAAATGAGAAATGAATATGTTTCAAGTGGTGAAAAAAAGGCTACAAGAAGACTGCTTCCACCGATAACAAAAAATAATCCTACAATTAATATTACTTTGTTTTTTTCAAACTGACTGCTCATATACTAAGCATACACTATGATGGGAGTCTTGCCAATAACCTACAAGCATGATATAATAAAAAAATGTATAAGACTACACTAATAATGAGCATTTTTTTAGTTATTTTACTAGTTTTGAGCGCTTGTTCAAACCAAGTAACACAAAATGGCTCTGGAAAATTTGAGTTTGACTCACAAGAAGAATTATTTATTTTATTAGAAAAAACATCTGCTGAAGATGAAGAGAGCTTTGCAATAGTTAATCAAATAGCTACAAGATATAGAAACGCTGAAATGAACAATGAGCTTATTTTATTTTTAACTGATCATGTCGCAAATAATCCGAGTGATAGATACAATGCTTACTGGTTATTACTCACAGCCTATGTATACTTACAAGAAGGAGCTGCACCAATTGCAGAAATGTATTTTGAAAGGATTATTAACAACTATGAGGACTTAGCAATTCAAGGAGAATCCATTCATGTTTTGTGCTTGCAGAATCTATTACAAATTAGTGCAAATCCTCAGAACCGAGTAAATTACATTGTTCAGTTAATCACCCACTTTCCTAATGAAATAAACAGAACAGAGATGTTTGCTCGCCTTGCAAACGAATACGAAGCTTTAGCTGAATGGGAACTCGCTATTAAAGCGTATTCTGATTTCTTAGAACAAGACGACGCTCCAACGGTACAAGTGCAAGGTATACCAGGAGCTTACAATAGTGCTAGAAAACAAGTAGACTTTAATAATTCGCCAAAGGATTGGACTTTTGAAACGCTTGAAGAATTAGAAAGTGCCGTAAAGTCCGCTTTGTTGAACTATCAATATTGGACACTAGAACAGTACAAGGCAAAAGTAAACTTCTTTGCAATGTCTTGGTCACAAACACAAGAAGGTGCTAACACTGTCGTTGACTTTTTAATTAGTGACTATGCTTCAGGCAAGCGCATTCGATACAGCGATGAACTTGACCAATCTTCTACCCCAGATGAAGCGTATTTACGAACTTGGGGGTGGAGACAATATGTTGATGTGTGGTATTTATACTTTAGAAAAGTAAATTTTCCATTAGATCCCGAAATTCATGGACGTTGGGAATGGGCAGGAATTTACTACGGTGAAAAGCTATGAAAAAGCATATACATATTTTTCTCATTCTTTTTTGCGCTACATTGAGCTTCGCAACAGATGAGCCTATCCAACCGTTTCTAGACTCTTTACAATCTCAAAACCAAGACACAGAAATTCAAGGTAATGATGTACAGGCAGAACTTACAACTGGAACATCACAGGAACAAGATAGAGCTAATGATGAAGCTGTAAAAAGCGAACATTCTGATAGTACTGTAATTCCAACTGATATCGACCCAAACGAAATAGAAAAACTCGCTGAGCTAACAGAACATGCTACAGCAGAAAATATAGCCCCAGAAGAAACAATTGGGATTGAAGCTGTTTCTCCTGTAGAAGAAAGCTCACAGCCCGTGCATACTAGAATTGATCTTCCATACACAGAGCATTCATTGATTGATTGGCATCGAGCAGAATATATGACAAATTTTGGAAGGCAACGACTATCAGATATAATGACAAGAGCACTACCCTACCGACCACATATTCGCAAAACGCTAGAGGAATATGAAATTCCTGTTTCTTTAGAATTTTTGCCAGTTATTGAGTCTGATTTTAGAACAACGGCTGTGTCTCGTTCTGGAGCAACTGGTATTTGGCAATTCATGGAAAATAGCATTGCTGGATTATTGGAAAAGAACGAATGGGTTGATGAGCGATACGACCCTTGGTTAAGCACAGAAGCCGCCGCAAAGAAACTGAAATACAACTATAGTATTCTAAAAAGCTGGGAACTTGCTCTTGCAGCATATAACATGGGATTAGGTGGTTTGCAACGTGCAATTAACAATGCTGGAAGTGATGATTACTGGTATTTAGCTGAAAATGGATACATACCAAATCAAACAAGAAATTATGTACCAAAATTCATTGCCGTTGCCGATTTGGTAACAAATGCTGAATATTATGGAATGCTTATACCCCCCTACGATGAAACTGTCGCCATTGATTTTAAGGAAATACAGGTAGACAAACAAGTAAACCTTGAAGTCCTAGCAACACTTACAGGCATTGAATATAGCACATACAAATTTCTTAATCCAGGTTTTAAGTACGCCATAACACCACCAAGAGATTATTCTCTTCGTATACCCTCTGACTCAGAAGCTATAATATTAGACGCCATAGAAAAACAAGACAGTACATCTTTCCTTGAATCACATAGGGTTGCACAAGGAGAAACGCTATGGAGTTTATCTCAAAAATATAATACTACTGTTGAAATTTTATGTGAAATAAATAATCGCAATCCAAATGCAATTTTGAGTATAGGAACTATTCTGTTTTTGCCGATACTAAAATAAGGATAAAACAGTGAAATTATTTTTTTACAAAGAAAGAACATGTACAATGAGTACTCATAATGTTTTTCGTATTTTTTCTCTTTTAGTACTAAGTTGTGTGGTGTCTTTGCCACTTTTTGCACAAAGCAGTGCTTTTAATGATGCTCTTGTATCAGAAACGTATATTAACTGGGAAGATGGGTTATTTGTATCTAATATCGAACTCGACACTGAAAAAGCAAACATTGCATTGCCATCAGGTAGAAATGTCGCTTCTAGTCGCATTGACCAAAACCTCCCTCTTTTAGTTAAAAACCCTCTGCTAACACTAACCGTAAACTCATCAACACAGATTGGAGACGCTGTTTTATGGGAATTAATAACAATCGGTGAAGTTACAGATATTATTTCTGAAGGAAGAAAAACGCCAACAGTCTTTTCAAGAAATGGCGACGCTCTTACAACAAATCATATCATTAACCTAAGAGATTTAGCCAGTTCTCTCATTCGTCATGCCAATCCATATACTCCTAATATTCCTATTGATAGAATATCTTCAAGAGAATATTCGGGCATTATCATAGATGCTAGAGGACTTCTGCCTGTTCAAGGAGAGTTTACTCAAGAAAATGCATCTCCAGCTCTATTCCCGCGCATTTGGGATGAAAATATGAATTTATTATATGAAGTCAATATGGTTGAGCCAGATATTGTACGAGAAACGGGTCTTGTTATGTATTCTTCTCAAGCTAGTGATAGCTCATTTTCTCAAAGAGTTGGAAATGACCCTTTAAGAATAAAAGCAAGGGGTATTTTTGGCATACATAGAACTGATCCTCTGATATCTAAAGATGATGCTTTAAGAATATTATCAATTCCTGAAAATGTAGAATTATTAAAACAAGGTAAGGTTATAATACTATTAGATAAAGATTCGCTCATGTATCCTGTTAAAGCTTCAACGAAAGATGAAGCATACTTTTATATGGTACAAGAAGTAAGCGAGTTTATTTTTGAAAATATTGTAGAAGATCTTGAAGTTATTGATACAGAGAGGGGAATGCTTATCCCGCTTCGAAACTTGAAATTTGTTCCTGATTCTGCAGAACTTTTACCTGAAGAAAATGAACGTCTCGATATATTAGCTCGATCATTAATTCTTGCTACAGAAGGTGGAGAAAACACTATTCTAGTGGAAGGTCACACAGCTAGTGTAGGAAGGCCTGAAGGGGAACAAATTCTTTCTGTAGAGAGAGCCATTGCCATAATTAATGAACTAGTTGAACGTGGTGTAAACGAAGAATTATTTACCTACCGTGGTTATGGCGGAGAAATTCCAATAGGTGATAATGCAACCGAAGAAGGGCGTGCTGCAAATAGGCGCGTTGAAATAACTGTTATTCCACGGCAAACCTATATTCAACGAATTTTTTAATAGTCTGTTTAAAAGAGTAACGGGGCTTCAAATTTGAGCCCCGTTTTTTTTTACCAGTATAGTGTTATAGACCAGAAGTAGAAAGAAGATTTTTAATTCTATCACTTGTTGCAGTATCATCTGCTGAAAGTGAGTTTTCTTGCTCAATTCTCTCAATTACAGACAACACTTGTTGATCTAAAATATCTTTAGGAATTGTGTACAACACATACGCTCTGTATTCATCAGTAAACTTAGACCGTGAATCAGCATCATAGCGTCGAGTGAGTACCCACCAGTCATTTTCTTTTTTTGCACCAGAGAATTCAGTTTCTGTTACTGTTTTTACAACGTTTTCAAAATATGTTCCGTAATCACCTTCCATGCCACCACTTTCTGCACCAGAAAAAGTACCTTCAACACGTGTAGAAACATTGCGAGCTATAGTTTGTGGAATACTAAAACCTTCAACCCATGCTTGAGCTGCATTAATGTTTTGTGCAGTAGTTTCTGCAACAAAGCAATAGTCATTTGCAAAGTCTGGTAACTCTTCAAGTCCAGTAATGCCTTCTAAAATGTACGTTTCAACCCAAATAGGAAGTTCATTTAAACCTAGTGCAGAACCTTTGTGCTCAAGAACTTCTGAGCTTACGCTACCTTCAAGTTCCTTTGCAACTGGTTCATCTGGTGTAGAAGCACAACCCATGAACATAACTATACTTGCAACCAATACAAATAAAAGAACTAAAGATTTTTTGTTAATAGTAATCATTATTACCTCCATGCTATATAGTATAATGTAATCCGTAGCTTATTTCAAGTGTTTTTTGTTCCACCAAGATTGGTTATTATATATCCGCAAAAATTACGCAGATTACACAGATTATTTTAAATGTTTAAACAATATTGCGTATACCACAAAAAATCAAAAATATTATATATTTTTGGTGCATATGAATTTCATTCTTAAAACTATATCATTGTGTCTCAATCCAAAAGTAATCCCATTAATCCTTTAATCTGTGGTTTCTCCACTCCGTCGCTCTACCCACTTTACTAAAAACACAAATAAGTATATAACTGTCTAATGGAATTACGTTTTTCAAAAAATAATGACATCTCAGACATTACACAAGGGATTATTTGGAAACAATTATTATCATTATTTTTTCCCATTTTACTTGGTATATTTTTTCAACAATTATATAACACTGTAGACGCAATTATTGTAGGAAGATTTTTAGGCAAGGAAGCATTAGCCGCTGTTGGTGGTGGAACAAGTACAATCATAAACCTACTCGTAGGTTTTTTTGTAGGATTAAGTTCTGGAGCTACGGTAATCGTGTCACAATTTTATGGCGCCAAAAATCCACGAGATGTTCACTATGCTGTGCACACAGCCTTTGCTCTTGCTATAGCTGGTGGTGTTCTACTTATGGTGTTGAGTTTAATAGCTTCTCCTTTTGCCTTAAGGGCAATTGGTACCCCAGTAGCAATTTTTGAAAAGGCGATTATATACCTACGTATATATTTTGGAGGCATACTCCCCCTAATGTTGTATAATATTAGCTCTGGTATACTTCGCGCAATAGGTGATACGAAAAGGCCTCTATATTTTTTAATAGCAGGCATGATAACAAATATTGTTCTTGACCTACTATTTATTGCAGTTTTGCAGTGGGGCATTCAAGGTGCAGCACTTGCAACAGTAATTGCACAGTGTGTAAGTATGATACTAACTTGCAGATGCCTAATTGTTGCGACCGATTCATATAAATTACAGATAACAAAAATTACATTTTCATTACCGATTTTAAAGCGGATGTTATCGATAGGATTTCCTGCAGGCATACAGTCGGTAATGTATTCGCTTTCAAATATTATAATACAAGCGAATATAAATGCGCTAGGGACAAATACTATTGCAGCATGGGCAGCCTTTGGCCGCATTGACAGTTTTTATTGGATGATACTCAATGCCTTTGGCCTAGCTCTTACAACATTTGTTGGCCAAAACTACGGAGCAAAAAACTATGATAGAGTTTTAAAAGGCACAAAGCAGTGTATGCTCATTGCCCTGATAATTGGTATTATCGTTTCTACTTCAATGTGGGTTTTTGCAAAGGAATTGTTTTCACTGTTCATTGTTGACATGAGCGTTATAGAAGATGGAATATTTATGGTGCGATTCTTTGCTCAATTTTTTCTACTCTTTATACCTATTGAACTCTTATCCGGTTCATTAAGAGGAGTTGGAAAAACATTTGTACCAACCATAATAAGCGTTTTATGTATTTGTGTTTTTAGACTTGTATGGTTATCAATATATATGCCCTACAACCAAACAATATTTACTATAATGCTCTGTTACCCTATTTCCTGGATACTAGCTGCAACTGCAATCTCCATTTACTATCTTAGAAAAACATGGTTACCAAAAATAATATGATAGAAATTCAAGAAGAAGAAAACAAAAAGGTTCGCTGTCTATTAGTGTATAATATTGAAGATGACGAAGCAATGTACCAAGCAAATGAATTGCAAGGACTAACAGATACGCTGGGACTTCAAACCGTGCATACAGAGTATGTTAGAATAAAAAAACCTTCACCTCGCTATATATTGGGTTCAGGAAAAGCTGAAGAAATAGTCCTGTGGGCAAAGGAAACAGAAGCTGACTGCATTGTGTTTGATTTTCAAGTGTCACCGACCCAGCAAAGAAACTGGGAGCGATTAGCAGAAATCCCTGTTTACGACCGTGAAGAAATTATTTTGAGAATTTTCGCCTCACGGGCACAAACAAAAGAGGCTGAGCTGCAAGTAGACCTTGCGCGATTACAATATTCATTACCTCGCCTTGCACACTCATATGGAGATATGGCACGTCAACGTGGAGGTAATTATGGCTCAAAAGGAAGTGGTGAAACTCAGCTTGAACTCGACAGGCGTGCGATACTTCAAAAAATAGCGCTAATAAAAAAAGAGTTAGATAAAGTTTCTCTTGAACGACTTGTACAAGGAAAAAGACGAGGAAAAACAGGCGCATATACATGTGCAATTGTAGGATACACAAATGCTGGAAAATCTAGTTTACTCAATGCGCTTACTGGAGCAGATAGCTTTGTGCAAGATGCCCTTTTTGCAACGCTCGATCCCACAACAAGAAAACTCTCTGTTAATGGATCGGTTGAGATTTTATTAAGTGATACCGTTGGTTTTATAAGAAATCTTCCACATACTTTAGTAAACTCATTTCGATCAACCTTAGAACAAGCAGCAAACGCAGACTTAATACTCATTTTATTAGATGCATCAGATTTACATTTTGAAAGCCAATACCAAACAACATTGGATGTTTTATCTGAGATTGGAGCTGAAGACATTCCTAAAATACTTGTATGTAATAAGATTGATGCAGTGAAAACAAATGCCTTTTTGAATACTCGAGTTTTAGGCTATTGTAAAGAGCACAATGCAATACAAGTGAGTGCGAAAACTAAACAAGGTTTTGATGAATTAAAAATACAGATAATAGAAAGCCTCATCGGTACACTACATACCTATAGTATACCTCTTGCACAAAGCAATGTTGAATATCTTATACGAAAAAACGGCATCATAAAAAACGCAGAATGGCAAGATGACTGTGTGGTGATTGAAGCGTGGCTTCCTGAACGAATTCAGGAAGCCTTGGACGAGTTTATACTGAGATATTAATAATCTTTTGCTTGCGCATAATAGTCAGTAAAAAAGCCATCAACGTTCATAGTTTTTAAATTTTTTATGTCTTCTTCTTTATTTACTGTATACACAAATACTTTTAGATTATTATCGTGTGCCTTTTGTATTATTCCAGTGTTGCATTTTAAAGACTCATACCATAAGTTAATTGAATATGCTTTCATGTCCAGCGCAGTTTGTATTAACTCATCAGTGTAATATGCTCCACTTAATGCTTTTTGTACCTCATCCTTAATAATTGCCAACTTTTCAGTGTCTTGTATTTTTTCTTCATATCGTGCATAGCATTCATCAATATCTGCGCTATGAGGTATCATATAATCTTCTTTACCATAACTAAAAATTTCACTAAATAAGTCCTTCCCATCGGGAATGAGTTTTAAAAGCTCTTTTCTGCGAATGCTCCCATCCAATAGTGCAATATTTATCTGAGGATGTAGCGACTTCATGATTTCTAGTTCTTTCCAATTAAATGAGCTCACCAATATATCACTAAGTTCTAATCTATTATCGTCGAAATACGTACGCAACATATTTGCAGATGGCAAAGCTGTATCATCCCCTTTTAATTCTAAATGTAACGTCGGTCGATTTTTACAACTTGCCAAAAAATCAAGAACTTCACTTAATTCAGGGATTCTGTCGTAACCATCTTCAACAGAGCCAGCATAAAAAGTTTTAATTTCTTCTAACGTTCTAGTCCGTACCAATCCAGTCCCTGTTGATACTTGATGTAAGTCGAGATTATGTATAACGATTAGCTTATTATCTAATGAAAGCTGAACATCAATTTCAATAGCGGTAGCCCCATCTTCAACAACTTTTTCATACGACCTAATCGTATTTTGGTTAAAACCTTTATAATGACAACCTCTGTGTCCGATAATTAACATTTTTTATCCTCTATACTAATTTTCTTAAACACCGTATAATAAATTTGGAACAAGCAATACTACTTGTGGGATATAGGTAATAATCAACAATGCTACTATAAGTGCTAAAATAAAAGGCCAACTCTCTTTTGTAAAATCGTTTAACTCGCATCCTGTTATAGTACAACAGGTAAACATCATAGATCCAAAAGGAGGTGTTATACCACCAATCATAATGTTCACAATACAAATTAAACCAAAGTGAATTACATCAACACCCAAAGACGTAGCTACTGGAACAAGGAGAGGAGCCAAAATAATAATAGCAGCGCCACCTTCAATAAACATGCCTATAACTAATAATAAAATATTAAATAAGAGAAGCATTAAATATTTATTTTGTGTTATCCCTAATAGTCCCTCAGTTATCATTTGCGGGATTCTCTCCCAATTTAAATAATAACCAAAAATATTGGCGGCAACTATTATGAGTACAACTGAGCTTGTGCCATAAATAGTTTCTTTCATAATAGGAATAAAGTGCTCTTTTTTTAGTTCTTTATAAATAAATTTCCCAACTAAAACACAATATAGAACAGCCACCGCTCCAGCTTCAGATGGAGTAAATAAGCCAATACGTATACCGAGAATAATACCAAGTGGAAATAACAATGCCCAAAGTGAATCAAGCGCTTGAGCTGCTACTTGCTTAGGAGTTGCACTTTTTTCCCTCGATAAACCATAGCCACGCTTTTTTGAAATTATGTGAACAGTTATCATTAAACATAATGCCATCAAAAACCCTGGAAGATACCCAGCTGCAAACATGCGTCCAACTGAAGCAGAGGCTATAAGTGCATACACAATGAGATTAATTCCTGGTGGAATTACGGGAGTTACTGCAGAGGAGGCAGCTGTAATTGCAGTTGAAAAGGCTTTGCTAAAGCCCCTCTTTTCCATTTCTGGAACGAGTAGCTTTGATTCCATTGCAGCATCTGCATTTGCAGACCCCGAACAACCACCCATTAACATACTTAAAATAACATTTGATTGAGCTAAACCACCAGGCATGTGCCCAGTTAAAATATCTGCAAACATCATTAACTTTTTACTAATTCCACTATAGTTCATTATTGAACCTGCCATAATAAAAAATGGTATGGCTAATAGTGGAAATGATTGTGTCGATGTAACAAAGCGTTGCAAAAGCAAGGCCGTAGGGGAACTGGTATCAATAAACCCAAAATAGGTAAGTGTCGCTCCAAATAAAGCAAAAGCAATTGGAATAGATGAAAAATACAAAATAAAAACCAAGATTACAGGTATAAAAGATATCATTCTACTCCTCCCTCTTTTATCAATTTTTTCCCGTCATTGATTATGAAAATAATTGTGTAAATGGTCATTAAAAAAAAGCTTATTAAAATTGAACTACTTATAAAAGCTGTAGAAATACCTAAAACAGGAGTAGGTTTCCGACTAGAAATTTGTAAATACTCTAGAGTAATAGTAAAAAGATAGCCATTTATAAATAACAAAATAAAATCTACTAAAACTATAACAAAGGCTCTCGCCTTTCCCCTTAATGCATTTGTAATAATATTTATACCAACGTGCATTTTCCGCTTATACCCTGCACTTGCTCCTAAAAAAACTGCCCAAACAAAGCAACCAGTGGCTACTTCTTCTGACCAATACAAGCCTGTGTTTAAAAAATATCGCAAAAAGACATTAATGATTACTAAAATTGTCGTAATAATTAAAAAAGTGCCTGCAAAAATTTCTTCAAAATAACTAATAAAAGTTTTAAAAATGTTTTTCATATAGTCCTTATAAAAAAAAAGGTTACCAAGCTGTTACGTTTGGTAACCTTTATTACTCAAAAATTATTTAGGCATTTTTGAAATTTCTGCCTTTAATGTATCCAAAATGTTTGGAGTTACACCTTTCATGTTGTCGTAAACTGGGCCTACGCGTGCAGAAAATGCATCAAAATCAACTTCATTGAACTCAATACCTTTTTCTTTTAACATTTCGATAGTTGTATCATAGTTCTTTGTAATTTCACCTTTCATGTGCATAGCACCTTTTGTAAACTCTTCTTGTACAATTATTTGATATTCTTCTGGCATACTGTAAAAAACATCACTGTTAATATACACACCACATGTACCTAAAAAGTGTTTTGTGAATGCCATGTTTTTAGCTACTTCGCTACTACCATTTGAACCATATGCATCTACTGTTCCTTCTAAGCCGTCTACAACACCTTGTTGTACAGCTGAAATGGTTTCTCCAAATGGAAGAGGTGTTGCTGTAGCACCCATTGCATTAATAGTATCAATAAATAATTGACTTCCAGGAACTCTTATTTTCATTCCTTGTAAATCTTCTGGTGTAGTAATGATTGTATTAGTTTTCATATTTCTAAAACCAAAAATGTAATCAAGCGCAAGCACTTTTATTCCATGTTCTTCTTCGAGTTCTGCAAGCATATCTTGAACAAGTTCAGTTTGAATAATATATTCATACTCATCATAGCTTGAATAAAGCATTGGTCCTACCAAAGCATTAAAATCTGCTACATAGTCACCAAGATATGAAGGATCTTCAACAGAAATGAAATTTGCACCAAGCGCAACTTGTTCAACACCATCTTTATATGTTGCTAGTTGACCTTGTGGGAAATGTTGGATTTCGATTGCGCCATTTGTGCGCTCTGCAATGTTCTTGCTTACAATGTCGAGAGATTTTGTTAATTGCTCATTTGGGGCAAATACATGTGACATTCTCAAAACAAGTTTGTAATCTTCATCTGCTTCATTTCCACCACCAGCAAAAACCATGCCTGCAGCCATAACAACAGCTAATAGTACCACTAAAATTTTTTTCATAATAACTCCTTGAATTTCATTCTAAGTCGTAAAAATCAATTTGTCAAGTGATTTTTTGCCTTTTTTACTGTAGCTCATTCAAGCTCCAGTCATAGTCTAGCCACTTAATTTTTAACCCATCTAAGTTCATACCACTGTATTTTTCTACAAAGTCAGGAACAGAATCAAAGTCCTCACCATACCATTTAAAAATGCTCGATAAATACACAGTGCTCCCTTCCCTATCAAGCACAAGACCTTTGTCAGTTTTTAAGTAAAATACAGTCTGTGCGTCCATTTGTTCAATGAGGCTCTCTCCAGTATACGCTTCGTCTAATAAAGGAGGACAGCCAATAGCTGCACAAACAAGAACCATGTGTATTCTACTCTCATCATAGTCTACACGAATAATATCATGCTCCAAGTTATCAAGCGTTATCATTTCCCCAAAAAGGTTTACCACCTTTTGATCCCACGGTCCACGAAAAATACTTCCAATATCTCGTATAGAGTCTAGTGGATAATTATCAATTATAAGCTGCAGGGTGGCAGCATTGTAAAGGTTAATTAAGAATGCAAGCTGGTCGTTAGTATTCCATAAATCAAAATCTGCTTGAGAAATTTTTGCAAGATTATCTAAATATCCATCTAGACCTTGTCTATTAGCCTTTAATGCAGAATAATCAACAAGACCATCTACGACATAAGTTTTAAGGACTGTGTTATATTGACTATGAAGAGATTCATTTTGAGAAAACACATTTATTGAAAAAAAGAAAACAAACGTTAGAATTATTACAATTTTTTTCATGACTACCTCTACGATAAGTATAAGGTAGGAATACTTGTTTGTAAAGTATTATTCGTAAACGTAATCGAGAATTACATTTGATATTTTTACTTCTTGTCCTGCCATTTTGGAGTTGTTAGCATTTCCCCAATCGAGCTGTCCTTTTTCAAAAACTAGGCGCATTTTTGTTGTTTCATTACAGGAAAAGACGGTATTAACATTATTTGTATTTCCATTTGCTAGATCTAGATAGGGCTGTTTTGTTGCTTCTCCCCCATTTACACTTATAAGTGCTGTTCCACCTGCATTGGAAAGTGTAAATGTATTTGCAGTGTTTGTTACGGGAACCAAGTACATTCGTACCCTGTCCCCACCAGAATCTCTATCAGATGATGAAGAAACACCTGCTACAACGTTTGCTGTAATACGATAATCTATATCAGGATATAAAGTTATTATATCAGAGTACAACCACCCTGCGCTAGTTCTAATGTCGCCTGTTCCATTTTTACTACCATCTCCACCCGGACTCTGGTTTATACTATTTACAAATATAGCTTGGTTGCTTTCAGTTTTTGTAAGCTGCTCAGTCGTTTTCTTCTGTCCAATTCCCAAAAAACCACCCCACTTGTATTCAGAACTCGTAACATTAGCACCAGAATTTCTTTCTGCAGTTTTTCGAACGTGATTATTGTCTTCTTCACGAATTCTATAGTGCATCCTCCAAGACCAAGGACTTGCATTGCCATTTGTTCCAAAAGTTCCTTTTAAATCAGCTAGGTCATTCTTTGGATACGTCCTAACCGAATTTACCGTGATGCACAAAGGTTCAGAAAGCCCTGTGTAATACCCACTTGTATCTGTTATTTCAAAAACATACTCATTTTCCGTAGTTTTAATTTTATTTGTTTCAGCTGCGTAGTGTAATGTAAAGGTAAATTTACCATCTGTTGATTCGGTTTGTAATAGTTCTACGCCACCTTGTACACTACTATTTGCAAGACGTATACTTACAGGATATTCAGGCACTACATTTAAAAGATGTACTTGAATATCTTGGCTAATCTTACTTGCAGGAATATGTAAGTCATTAGTGTGCGTGGCAGTAAAACCCCTAGAAGTAAAGCCTTCAATACTCACATTGTTATCTTGTTCCACAGCTTCGGCGCTCACAAAAGAAACATACGGAATTACTTCTTCATCTTCAGCACTTACATATAATGTATATGACTGAGTACTTTTAGATTGATCATAAACCGACTGAGCAGATTCAAAATTAAAGGTTATATAACCAAGCTGGGG
>CAYJPS010000038.1:19926-21445 GCA_964372135.1 uncultured Treponemataceae bacterium
TTTCATCTACTATATTTGAAATACCAACATAATTTGTACTACCATGCTCTTCTAATTGCGTTGTAGCCGTACAATCAACAATAGAAAAATTTGCAGTAAAAACATTTGTGCCGGTAGGTTCATCCAGTTCAGGTATTTCAAAAGAGGCAACGCCTCTAAAATCTTCTTCGTTCACCGTAAAGCCACTATTACATGAAAAAAGCACACTTATAAAAAGAATCAAGCAAATGTATAAAACGGTTGATGTATTTTTCATCCTACTCTACCTCACTTTCACGCCGAACCGTAAGCTTTAATTCTTTTGGAGAGTATTCCAAATCGTACCCTTGCTGAGGGTATACGAGCTTTAAAGCAACAATTGTTTCTTGCGTTTCTCTCGGCAAAGTTCCAAGCCTTATTTTTATTGGGATACTTGTTTTTCCAAAAGAGCCCCCTCTCTGTAAAATAAACGAATCATCAAGTGTAATACTTTGTATGAGATTACTGTTAGCCTTTGTATACAAAATAGTGATTGGCTCTACATTTTCATCTAAATTATAAAGATGTAAGTCAAGAATAATTTCTTTTACTTCACTAGCAGACTCTATGGTGTCATCCTTATAACTTACTGTATAACTATTTGCTCCAGATAAAATCTCAAATTGTGAGTCTGGGCTATTTTGACTTTTTGTCATTGCGGGAACAATAACATTGCCTGTATTAGAGCTTGAAACGCCTCTTCCCCAAGATAACGTATAGGTTACTTGTACCGTACCATCTCCGTAAGCATAGTTGATTGTATAATCCTTGTTTTCGCCGTCTTTAAGTATAAAGCCATTTCCGTCTTCCCACCAAAGGTTTTCACGATTGTAGATAAGTGTAGTTGGAACATCTAAAGAAGAAACAGAAGATACTGGTAACACAAGATCTGTATAAAGGCTCTCTAGCAGCCATGATATCCAGCTAGTTGGAAAGCCACCAATTGAGCGGATATCTCCTCCATCTTTTTCACTGCGAGTGATATTTGAGTGCAAGTCGAGCGTAAGCAAGGGTTTTTCATTGGTAAAAGTGTATGAAGCAGAATTGGTAAATGTCCTAGAATTGCCTTTGCTAATTTCAACCTCTGAATTTTGAGCAACTAAGGTTGTAATTAAAGATGCATCATCTTTTGTTGAAGAAGGCTTATTGTTACCACTATATGCTTCAAATCCAATTTGATAGGTATACTTCGGATTACCAATATACATAGTTGCTCCACCTACCACCGCTGTAGAATCAGGTATAATCGTTGTAAGCTCACCAATGTTAACATTCTTTAGCGACTTTGCCTGTACCTTTAGTGTACCCGACACAGGGTATCCACCTTGCTCCGGAATTGTTGCGTCTATACTTTCTGTTTTTCCATCTTCATAATAATACGGAGAAAGCCCTGTTAATGGAGGAGCTGTTTTTTCACTTTCTGCAAAAGATTTTGCAACATCTGCCTTATACCATTCATTCGTTACAATTAAGCCATCGGTAGAAACATACCCTATTGGGT
>CAYJPS010000039.1:0-21370 GCA_964372135.1 uncultured Treponemataceae bacterium
CTCGCTTTGACAAGTCATTACGTAAAACTTTGCTAGAGGCATTCAATAGATTACACAAAGGGTAATATGCGCATAAAAAAGGCCTTCACAGAGCTGTGAAGGCCTTTTTAACGGGTGCCTGACGGGATTTGAACGAGCTTCTCTGTTATAATAAATAAAATGGACTGATTTTTTTATCAGTCCATATAGGGTTAGAATTTTAGCCTACATTTTTCATGAAACGATTGTAATGGTTAGTAAGCACCCTTAGAGTAAGTTACTTCATAGCTATGAGTATAAATTTCGAATACAATACCAAATGGGTCTTCAACATAACACATCTTGTATGGTTTTTCATTTGGGTAATACTCTTTAATCGGCATACGTTGTTTACCACCGTGAGCTACAATTTTTTCAATCATACCTTCAATATCTGGGTCTTGCACAGAAAAATGAAAAAGGCCGGTGTTCTTAAACTCAAATGGTTGTCTTTGTTTGTCGTTATCTACAAATTCAAAGAGTTCTATTCCAATTGCGTTTGATGTTACCATGTGAGCAATTTTAAAATCGCCATGACCTTTGCCAAATACTTCCTCGCACATAATACCAATTGCCGATGTATTTTCTTCTTTGATAACAGATGGTTGCATAACAATGTACCAACCCATAACTTCGCTATAAAACTTAACTGCCTGTTCTAAGTTCGGTACAGACAAACCAATGTGTGAAAATGCTCTTGGATATTTCATTTTCGTCACCTCCATAAATGATATAATTAATTATAATCAAATACAGAATTATCGACAATTACGTACTTTTTTGTACCTATGAATCTCCAAGCTCAATTTGATTTATATGAGCATAGTTTTTAGAAAAGTCACAAAATCCATTTACTAATGGAATTAGGTCTTTATATTCAGTTGTTAAAGAATATACAACGTTCAGTGGTTTTTTAGACACTACCGTTCGTATAAGAATCTTGCTATCTTCAAGTTCTCGGAGTTGTGTTACAAGCATCTTGTGACTTATATCAATAATACTTTTTTGTAATAATGAAAATCTATTATCTCCGTTTAAAACGTGCCATAATATTCTCATTTTCCATTTTCCACCTAATAAGTCCATAGATAAAAGCAAGGCACAAGTATATTGTTTTTTTATTTTCATATATAACTCCTTACCTAATATACATAATCTTACATCGTACAGATGTGTCTTGGCTGTTATCATTATATCACAAATTTGTACAAAAAGACTATTGCCAAAATAGTAAAACTTTCTGGTGCTTCTACTCATTATTTGTCAATGGTTTTTTTAGTTGTTTAGATTTTGTTTATCCAGCTAGCTACTAGACGCGCATTATGTTTTTGAAAGCATAGTGCTTACACTAGCAAATTTTTAAGGCATAAAAAAAGTGTAATTCCTTAGGAATTACACTTTATCCATTTGGGTGCCTGACGGGATTTGAACCCGCGACAACAAGAACCACAATCTTGCGCTCTACCCCTGAACTACAGGCACCATGTGCTTACATACAATGTCGTAAGTATCATCATTATAACAAATAAGGGCATTCTTGGTCAATAGTTTTAAATCATTCAAATAAAAAAATATGCTTTAAATTCTTAGGACAACAGCTTTTCTTCCCACTCTGCTGCTTTAAAACCTACAAGAACTGTGTTTCCGTTAACAATGATGGGGCGTTTAACAAGCATCCCGTTTGTAGAAAGGAGCTCGAATTTTTCATCGTCTGTCATAGTAGGTAGCCTGTCTTTTAATCCTAATTCCTTATATACAAGTCCACTTGTATTAAAAAACCTCTTTAAATCAAGATTGCTCTTTTTATGCCATTCTATGAGTTCGTCTTTGTTTGGGTTATGTAGCTTAATGTCGCGTTCAGTAAAATTTAGTTTATTGTCAATAAGCCATTGCTTTGCTTTTTGACATGTCGAACATTTGGGGTAGTGTACAAATATCATCTTAGTTATCCTTATGCATTTTGTTATGGATTTAGTGTAAACTCACCATAATCATCTTCGATAGTTGTTTTTATACCACTCATAGGCTTCCAAAGAACAGCTAGGGTAAAATAAGGAGAATAATCAAATGCCTGACTACCATCCGTTTCTGTTACAATGCGTGGTTCAATTTCAAATTCAGATGTTAGCGTCCAGTCATGTAAATCATGTTCAATGGAAACATTAAAACTTTCAATCTTAAATCCTGATGATTTACGCTTTTCTTCATCAGCAAATGCAAACGAATTAAAAAGATCTATAAATATATTTTTTTCTCCAGGAATCTCTTGTGAAAACCCAATAATATCTTGAACATAACGTACTAAATGAGTATTTCTACTTTCTGAAGAAAATGTTAAAGATAAAAAGTTATTTATTTCAAGTGAAATAGATGGTTCAAAACTAAAATAACTTCGTGTAGGAATAATCATATCCCACGAAAGAGCAGTTGTAAGCCCTGGTTTAAAACTAATTGTTTCCGCTTCATTTTTGTACTCAAAGTTCTGGGCATTCCATGCTAGAGAAAAAGAATAGGGAATAAATGACTTTTCCGTACTAGCAACCCAGCCACTCGTTTCATCTAAGGTATAGGTATACTCATTTTTCATGTTGTATGATAATTGCAAACCCTGCCAAGCAATGCTCGTAGAAAAAGTGTCCGATATTTTTTCTTCAATGTCATATTCATACGATTGTCGCAATGTTATTTTATGTTTGTTGTCTTCACCTTCTTTTGTTTTTTCAAAAATTGTCCACGAAGAGCTTTGTACAAAGGGTTGAAAAAGCCAATTGTCCGATATTGAACTTTCCTTTTTGTATCCTGTTGAACCTGTAATACTTCCAATTGGAAAGCCAAAAGCGAGTGTTCCAGAGTATAAATCAACAAGTGGCGGAAGATTTGTTGTAAGGGTAAGGCGCTGATAATAATCGCCTTGGTTTGCTTCAAAGGCCGCATTCAAATTGTGCTGAGTAATAGACTCATCATCCCATTCAGGTGTCGCATAATCCCACTCAGGCGTATCAGCAGTACCAAAAAAATCGGTTCTTATTATATTAACAGATGTGTTCCAGTTTAATGAGGAGTTTTTAAACATAGAAGCACTTTGAAATGGTTTAATCGACACTGTGTTTGTATTTTTTAGGTCTAATTGCTGTGTTTCATAGTCTGATTCTATTATGTCATCTTTTTCATCATCTGTATAATATAACGACGAAAGGGTATGATGATTTTTATATTCGGGTAAAAAATTCAATGTATTTGTTATTGAAAACAATGAAGAATAGAGATGTAATGTTCCCGTTATATTTAATGGAGATTTAAAAAATAATTGACCAGATTTAGGATCTTGAATATCAAAATCCTCAGGAGAAATTGCCTGCGTGCTCAGTGGCTTTGTTGCACTATAGGTGTATATTGTTGAAACTTCTGGGTCTATAGTGTAGCGCAAGCTATATGAGCTCTCGGTGCTCAAAGAGTCTTCTTGTAAAATTATTTCAACATCTGGGAGTGTATCGTGTGATAATAATGTGCTATCTGGAACAATTTCATTTTCTGGAACAATTTCGTCTTCAAGTAAGTCATCTGGAGTTTTCATCATTGAAAGGATGTTTTCTGTTTTTTCATCTATTTGGGTATCTTCATTATTCGTGAGACTTGTATCATTTGAAGACCATTCAAAAAGAGTACCATCTATATCCATCTTGACTGAAAGAGGTTTTATTTGCGATGGATAAAAGAATTCTCTGTTAGGACTATTTTGTTGTACCTTGGCATTTTCAAAATTGTCTGAAGGAGCATCTTGTGTGGTAAAAACAACAGCAGAGTTCAGTGAACTCACAGAAAGATTTGAAACCCATGGTTCAATTACTGAAATAGTGGGCTTGTAAGATGCAGTAATATCCCATGTATAGCCTGAAATGCTGTCGTCATCGCCATCATCATCTATTGTGGGGGGCGCCGTTAATGCACCACTTAAAAAAAAGTCAATCCAGTCCATAGATTCTTGCCTATCATCAAAATCAGCATTAAACCAAGGGTCTGAATAGAGTGGAATATCTGCAGAAAACCTAAAGTCACTAAGTGAAATATCAGTTGAAAAAGAAGCACCATATCGAAATGGAAGCTTTTGTCCAAAAAACCAGCCATAATCTTGATATTTTTGATTATCATTGTATGACACATATAAAGGAAAATCATCTAAAAGGAAAGTTACATTACTAAAACCAAGGCGAGCGTCAAAGCCTATGTTTGTAAAAGCAGTGTTTGGCTCAAAATAGCCCTCAAGACCAATCATTCCGCCTAAGGTTGAATAATAATCAGCAAGCACTTTTAATGAGTTTGTTGGCATTGTTGCATTTTCATCGAGATTTCGAAGTATTAAGCCTTGTAACTCTTGCTCCTTAAGCTGATTTTGTTGCATAAAATTAAATCCAGCTCCACTTAAGCTGTCTTCTTCATCTGTTGTTGAAAGTGGTTTTCTACCTATTATATACGTTGAAGTTTGTACAAAAAATCCTTCACGAGACCTAAAGCCAAATGCGGGATTAAAAACAACTTCATCTTTCGGGTAATAAAAAAATGGAAAATACATTACAGGCACTGGACCAATGAAGAGTAGTGCGTTTGCAAAAGCAAACTCATTGCCAGGTAACAGCCACAACCTACTTGCTTTGATTTCCCAGTGTGGGTCCTCGTCATTACAAAAGGTAAGATTCCCATTTTTAAATGTAACCGTGTTTGATGTACCTTTTGCAAAAAGTTCTGAAGATACAATGAGAACAGAACCGTCAGATAAATTAAGAGATTCTTGTTGCTCTTGTACAACTCGCCCTTGGTTAAAAAATCCTTCTAGCGAGGTAGTGTCAAATAATATTGAATCTGCAGTAAGCCTTTCGGTAACTTCACCATTTGTACGCTGCTCCATTATTACGGAGCCCTCGGCATATAAACTGTTTCTCGATCGGTCAAAGTCTACAAAATCAGAATAAATAGTAGTTTTAGAATTTCCTTGTTCAACTGAAACTTGAACTTCGCCTTCAAAGCGAATAACATCTGTTTCATTTTCTTCATCTTGCATATACGTTGTTTTTAATGCATGTTCTATTGTAATAATTGAAGGCTCTTTCTCTTCTATTTCTGTACTATTTTCACTTTCTTGAGAATAAAGCTGTGTTACATTAAAAGAAATGAGAAAGACTATTGTGCAAACTAAAAACTGTCGCAAGTACATGACTATATTTTTCTTTCCAACATTTCTTTAATAAATACAGCCGTATGAGAATCCTTGCATTCTGCAACTTCTTCTGGCGTTCCCGTTGTAATTATAGTACCACCTCTAAATCCACCTTCAGGGCCAAGGTCAACAATATGGTCGGCTTGCATAATCACATCTAAGTTATGTTCAATCATTACTACGGTGTTCCCTTGGTCTACAAGCCGCTTAATAACATCCATGAGCTGCAGAACATCCGCAAAGTGAAGCCCCGTGGTCGGTTCATCCAAAATGTAAAATGTTTTACCGGTTGAAGGACGTGCAAGCTCATTTGCAAGTTTTACCCTTTGAGCTTCACCACCTGATAGCGTAAGTGCAGACTGGCCAAGTTTTATATAGCCTAATCCAACCGATAAAAGGGTATTCATTTTTTTAGAAATATGCGGTATGTGGGCAAAAAAATCTGCAGCTTCTTCTATTGTCATACCAAGTACATCTGCAATATTTTTCCCTTTATAATGTACATCTAATGTCTCTTGGTTAAAGCGCTTTCCATGGCAAACATCGCACGTAATGTATACGTCTGCTAAAAAGTTCATTTCAATAGTAATTGTCCCAGCGCCTTGACAATTTTCGCATCTTCCGCCCTTTACGTTAAAGCTAAATCTTCCTGGTTTATACCCGCGTGCCTTTGCATCAGGAAGTGTTGCGTAAAGGTCGCGAATCCCATTAAAAACACCAACATAGGTTGCAGGATTTGATCGCGGCGTTCTGCCAATAGGACTTTGGTCAATATTTATAATTTTGTCGATATGTTCAAAGCCTTCAATTTTTTTATATGCGCCCACAGGATGAGATGTTCTCATCAATCTGTTTGAAAGAGAGGGATACAAACAATCGCTTATAAGTGTAGACTTTCCAGAGCCCGAAACACCGGTAACACAGGTGAACTTTCCAAGTGGGAATTCTACACTTACGTCTTTTAAGTTATGTTCTGTCACACCTTGTATAGAAATATGTTTTCCGTTTCCTTCTCTGCGTTTTTCTGGAATATCCATTTTTAAAGTACCTGCAAGATACTGTCCTGTTAAACTTTCTTGTACCTTTGCAACATCTTCTGGGCTTCCTTGAGCGGTAATGTACCCACCGTGTACTCCAGCTCCAGGTCCGAGGTCAATAATCCAGTCTGCAGTTCGAAGCGTTTGCTCATCGTGTTCAACAACGATTAACGTATTTCCAAGGTCACGCAAATAGGTGAGGGTGTCAATTAGTTTTTGGTTATCCCTTTGGTGTAATCCAATAGAAGGTTCGTCTAAAATATAAAGAACACCAACAAGGCTAGAGCCTATTTGAGTAGCAAGGCGTATCCTTTGCGCTTCTCCACCAGAAAGGGTGGCCGCTTGTCGCTCTAACGTTAAATAATCAAGTCCCACGTTAAATAAAAAGCGTAGACGATTTTTTATTTCTTTTAAAATTTGCTCAGCAATTTTTTGCTCGGTTTCGGTAAACCCAATGTCATCAAAAAACTTTACAGACTCTCCAACAGACATAACGGTAAGGTCAAAGATATTTTTGTCAGAAACGCGTACTGCAAGTGCTTCTGGTTTTAGCCTTTTTCCACCACATGTTTCGCAAGGATGCTTAGACATAAGCTTTTCTAAACTTGCTCTCTGTGCTTCAGAGTAAGTTTCCCGATACCTTCTTCTTAGATCAGCAAAAATTCCAATCCAGCGTTGGTCATACGATGAGTATCCAGAGCCATCTTGCTTTTCATACACAAAGTGAATGTTTTCTTTTGTACCATGTAAAATAGCATCTAGTTCTTTTTTAGTAAGCTCGTCAATTGGAGTATCCAATGAAAAACCTACATGGTCTGCTAGACTTTCAAATCGAGCTCTGTTCCATGCGGAGTCAGGATTATACCAGTTAAAAGCCCCTTGGTTAAAAGAAAGACTTTTGTCTGGGCATACTAAATCAAAGTCAAACTCCATTTTTTCCCCAAGCCCTGTACAATCGGGACATGCTCCGAATGGATTATTAAATGAAAAAAGTCTTGGTTGAAGTTCAGGAAACGATATTCCACAATCAGGGCAAGCATTTTTTTGTGAAAAGAAATGTTCACTTTCTTCTTTTGTATCTGCATTTTGCTTTATAACGGTTATTATACCATTTGCAGAGGTAAGGGCAGTTTCGAGAGAGTCTGCTAAACGTCTACGTATATCGTTTTTTAAAATCAAACGGTCTATGACAAGCTCAATATTGTGTTTTTTTTGTTTATCAAGATGAATGCTTTCTTCTAAGTCTACCATAAGCCCATCAATTCTGGCACGTACAAAGCCAGCGGCTTTTGCATCATCTATAATTTTTTGGTGCTCACCTTTTTTTCCCCACACAACAGGTGCAAGTATTTGAATACGACTTCCTTCATCCCATGTCAAAATAGAGTCAATAATTTGGTCAATTGACTGTTCTTGAATTTGCCTATCACAATTTGGACAGTGTGGCTTACCAATTCGCGCATATAATAGACGGTAATAATCGTAAATCTCTGTTACTGTTCCAACTGTCGAGCGGGGGTTTCTATGTGTAGTTTTTTGTTCTATTGAAATTGCAGGAGACAGACCTTCTATGTAGTCTATATCAGGCTTATCCATTCTGCCTAAAAATTGCCGTGCGTATGCTGAAAGGCTTTCAACGTATCGCCTTTGACCTTCAGCGAAAATAGTATCAAAAGCCAGAGAGCTTTTTCCAGAGCCTGAAAGCCCTGAAATAACTACGAGCTTATTTCTCGGAAGTTCTACATCTATATTTTTTAAGTTGTGCTCTCTAGCACCTTTAATTATAAGTTTATCTGATTCTGCCATTCTCTAATTATAGTGAAATTTAATTAAAAAAACAAGGGAAAAATTCTAGCGAATATTTAAAACCACAGATTACACAGATTTATGGGATTTTAATTGATAAACTATACTATACTTTTGCAAAAATATAGTATTTTCTAAACATAAAAATATTTTATTGGGGTGCAATAGTATTAAAGTTTTACGCTAATTTTTTTAGAAAATTTTAAAGCAATAATCTGCGTAATCTGTGTAATCTGTGGATACTTAATTGTATTAATCTGCAGTCTTGAATAAATCTCTTACCTATGCTATTATCAACAATGGAAAACACAGAAATCAAACAGCCTTTTACAAACACCCTCGGATTTAAAATACTACTTGTTTTTTTTATTGGCTTGCTCTTACTTATACCCATGACACTCGTTCGTGGTGTTATTTTTGACCGACAAAGTTATCAACAAGAAGCAAGGGATTCTATTATAGATCCAATTGGTGGCGAGTTTACCTTTTACGGTATAATGATTGCCATTCCCTACTATTATTTTGAGTCGGTAAATACAGTGAGTGGAAATACCACAACCGAAGAATTGGTTCGTGTTAATGACCATATTTTGCTTATGCCAAATGATTTTACGGTTAACGCACATATGGAAACAGAAATGCTTAGTAGAGGTATTTTTAAAACACCTGTGTTTAGTTCCGATATGAATATAGTGGCAGATTTTAGAGCATTTGAATTAGCAAATGAAGCACACCCTGACACAATTTCTTGGGATGAAGCAGTTCTTATTGTTGGAACAGGCGACAGAAAAAATAGTAAAAATATTCCATCAGTTACAGTAAACGGAGAGGCTCTTGAAATAGGGCACGCAAATGTTACCGAAACCGGAAGAACATTAGCATATTATGAAACAGCTGAATTTTCAAATGTTAGTATTTTAACAAATAGTTTTGTATATAAACTAGATAGAGAAACTATTGAAAATGGGTTTTCAAGTACCATAGCAATGAGTATTCAAGGTGGAAATACGGTAAAAATTCTTCCTATGGCTGGTAATAATATAGTCAATCTTACTTCAAACTGGGCTGATGTAGGTTTTTCTGGGTCTTGGCTTCCAACTGAAAGAGAGTTTACCGATAATGGATTTTCTGCTACTTGGGAAATAGCAGGATTTAACACGCCTTTATATGGTATTCGATTTATGGAAGAACTTACTGACATATTCTACTATGAAATGAATGAAGAAAGTATTACAACAACTTTTTTACTTCTTAATGATAACTACTCAAAAACTGAGCGAAGTATAAAATATGCAATGCTATTTATTTTTATTCCATTTTTTGCACTTTTTTTATGTGAACTTTTAACAAAGAAAAAGATTCATGCGGTGCAATATGGACTAATTGGAATCACAAACATAATATTCTATATGTTGTTGCTTTCAATTTCTGAGCACACTAGTTTTAATATAAGTTATGTAATAAGCGCAATTGCAGTTATCTCTGCAACTGGACTGTATGTTTGGGGAATAACAAAAACAATCAAGCTAGGTATTATTATTGCAATTGTAGAAGTAGTGATTTATGCTTTCTTGTTTGGAATATTACAGCTCACAGATTTTGCTCTTCTTTTTGGAACTATTGGATTATTTATTGCTGTTGTAGTGGCGATGTATTTTACACGAAATATTCAATTAGATTCTAAGTAGATAGATTACTTTCTAGAATTCAAAACCATTTTTCTTTACAAAGTGGTTTTTTTTAACAAAATTGAACAAAAAGCATTTGACAAAGCTGATTTTATGCTACATAATAGTATATAGGTCAAAGTAAACTATTATGAAAAATCTAAAATCAAAAAAATTGTATTTACAAGTGTATGAAGAAATAAAAAACTATATTGTAAAATACAATTTTAAGCCAGGCGATAAACTTCCAACAGAAATGGAAATGGCAGAAAAATTGGGAGTATCTAGAAATGTTTTGCGTGAAGCATTGAAAACTCTTGAAATAATTGGTGTTGTATCTTCAAAGCCTGGTGTTGGCATGACGCTTAATGGTTTTAATTCAAATATCTTATCGAGCGTTATTTTCCTCAACCTCATAGCCGATGGTGTAGATTTAATAGCTCAAACTCAAGAGGTAAGAAAGGTTTTAGAATTAGGATTTTCTAGACAGTGTTTTGATACGATAACCGAAGCTCAAATTGAAAAGTTAGAAGAATGCTTAGAAAAAATGGAAAATGAATCTGACGGCGTAGAACTTTATGCTATTGATTCGGAGTTCCATAGAACATTATATAAGAATATACAAAATGATGTACTTGTGGCTTTTATCGATGCAACATGGAATTGTGAAAAATATTACCACCAAAAATGGGAAAAAGATCATATGAAAACATATGATAAACATGCTAAAATAGTTGAAGCCCTCAAAGGTAAAAACTTTGAAGACTTTCATTCTGTTATGCAGTACCATTTTTCATATGAGTTTAAAATAGAAACACATAAGTAAGGCTCATTTATAGCTTCCGATTTCGCTCAGAACTTTCATAGCATATTCGTATGTTTTTAATGGAACTTCAGGTGGGATACTGTGATCAGAATGGTAAATATAACCTCCGCCTTGCATTGCTGGAATTATTTTTTTGCGCATTTCTTCTTCAATAGCTTTTTCACCCTTTGCAAACTCCTGTTCTCCAATGTTGCCAAAAAACGTTATCTTATCACCAAACTCTTTTTTCATATCTGCAACATTCATCCCAGTGTTTGCTTGTAGTGCTTGAATAACGTCAAGTTTAGCTTCAATAAGATCTGGAATTAATGTTTTAATATTTCCGCAGCTATGCATAAAATAGTAAATGTTATTTTCTCGTAAAAAGTCTCCGATTTTTTTGTGATATGGCCACAAGCATTCTTTATACGTCGTAGGAGAAAAAAGAGTAGTTGCAGTACTTCCCATGTCTTCTGCAATCCATATAGCGTCGGGTTTCATATCCATCTTTATCATGTGTTTGGTTGTTTCTATTATGCAGTTTGTAGCTTTTTCAAACATATCCATCATCATTTCAGGTTCTGCAATAATGTCCATTAAACTTTCTTCATATCCATGATGTCTCCATGTTGCTTCATATGGACCATAGCCAAAAACAGCTAAAAACTTGTCATTTTTTCGATACTCATCATAAATGATTTTTGCTTCATCCCATGTAGGGTAGGGTTTAGTGCGCAAAAAATATCCTTCAGAATCTACTCGGGCAGTATCATTTGGGTTAAAAGCAAAGCGCTCTTTGTATTTTTCCCAATCATTTTCATCATTTACTTTATGAGATAAGAAATGAATAGACGAAGCCTTCCCTTTAAATTTTTTTGCAGTATATCCGCATTGATCTTCTACTACTATTAAGCCGTTCTCATCAGATACCAGCCTTCTTGGAAAGCGCATCGATACATCCATGTACAAACATTGTATATCGTAATCAAAATATTCTTCAATTGGGCTTCCAATTTTTTTCTCTTCGCCATCAATTGTAATAGTTTTTTGAACTGGAAGTGCTAAGCCTTGTTCTATGTATAATGGTAGGGTATCTTCCCAAAAGCCTTCATACTTAGGAACCCTATCAATAGGAGTTCTTTCTATTGCTCCAATTACTCTCTCTTTTGATGTCATGGCCTACCTCTCTATCATATATGTAGTTTGTACTACTTTAGGGATTATAATTTACGTTTTAAGGTTTGTCAAGCAAAATATACAGACAATTTTATTGACAGATTGGAATTTATACAGTACCATTGAATTGTTATAGAATGTAGGACAAAGTCATTCTATCGCAATAAATATTTATTGGAGTTTTAAAGGTATATGAGTAAACTTGATATACACTCACAGTTAGATAGTTATATTTCCAATCTTTTAGAAGAAGAAGAAAGACCTAACATATTGTTGTTATTTACTGACCAACAGCGATTTGATACAATTAATGCTTGCGGCTTTTCTCACATGCATACGCCTAATTTAGATAAACTTGCCAAGGATGGTCGAATATACTCACATGCATTTTCACCTAATCCCATATGTTGTCCTGCCCGCCACAATCTTATTACAGGACTTACTGCACGCCATCATGGATTAGCAGATAATGAGTTTAATGGAAGGTGTAATAGAGCCTTGCCTACTATTGCAGAGTCATTGTCCGATGCGGGATATGCTACAATCGCAATAGGAAAAATGCATTTCCAACCTGCCCGCCGCCATAATGGTTTTGAGCGTTTTGAAAGCATGGAAGAAGTTCCAAATTACCGCGAGGACGATGACTATTTGAAATTTCTGCAAGAAAACGGGTATGGTCACGTACAAAATATTCATGGTGTTAGAAACCTACTGTATATGTCTCCACAACAAAGCGTGTTACCGGAGCACTTACTCGGAACAAAATGGGTAGCTGATAGAACAATCAATTTTATAAAAAGTCATAGTAAAAAAAGACCTTTTTTTGCATTTAGTGGCTTCATTGCACCTCATCCCCCTTTAAATACACCTCCATCTATGCAAGATTTATACAAGGATGCCGACTTGCCAAGCCCGCTCGAAGCAAAAAGCACTTTACCAGAACTTACCATTGAAAATAATGCATGGGCAGATTTTCCAACAGAAGAATCGCGAAGAAGAACACAAGAATGCTATTATACTCAAATTTCATATATTGATGAGCAAGTTGGCGAAATCTTAAAAGCTTTAAAAGAAGCAGGGCAAGAAGATAACACTCTTGTAGTATTTACGTCAGACCATGGTGAAATGCTAGGGGATTTAGGTTGTTATCAAAAATTCTTGCCTTACGATGGATCTAGTCGCATACCATTTATTGTAAAATATCCAAATATGGTTTCTAAAGGTGAAGTGTGTTCTGACTATGTTGACCTAAATGATATCATGCCTACCTTTTTAGATGCTGCAAATGTTGAATATCCTTGTGAATATGATTTACCAGGAGAATCTTTATTGTCAAAAAATCAAACAAAAGACCGCACGTATCAGTATGTTGAGTATTCAAGAGGTTCAAGAAGGTGGGTAAGTTTACGTAACAAAAAGTATGAGTATAACTATTACTACGGCGGTGGAAAAGAAGAACTTTTTGACTTAGAGAGTAAAGACGGTGAAGCTTATAACTTGCTAGAACATGAGGGCTCTAAGTTTGAGAGCGTTCGCCTTGAACTTCGTTCTAAACTCATTTCGTATGAAGAAAGCTACGGTCTTGAAGGCTATATAAAAGACGGCGACTTTGTGTGCTTAGAAAACTATGCTCCAAATCCTTGTAGAAACTCAGCTTTTCCTGTGTATCCAAAAACTGAAAATCAACCAGTGGAGTCAAATTTTTATGAAGAAGTACTCAAAGCAGTAGAGCATGAGCCAAGCGTTGATTTAAGAAAACTCGATATAAAAACATTTTTAACTCATAAGAACCTTCCACAAGAAGGACTAAGCGAGTTTTTAAGAATTTTAGAAAAGGAATAAAAATTATGAATTATCTTTTTATTGGTTGTGACCAACTTCGATTTGATACACTTTCTGCGAATGGAAATGATGTATGCGCTACACCGAATCTTGATGCTCTTGCTAGAGAAGGTGTAAATTTTACAAGGGCATATAGTACGGCTCCACTTTGTACGCCAGCACGTGCCTCAATGTTTACGGGCAATTATGCGTTTAATCATAAAATGGGAACCAACTGTGATATGTACCATTCTTTAGCAGAAGAATTAGAAAATCCAGATTTGCTCCTTCATAAAAGATTGTTAGAACATAATTATAAATGTGGTTATGTTGGGAAATGGCATGTCGGCACAAAACTTGGACCATGTGATTTTGACTTTGAAGGAATGAATGTGCCTGGGTATGGAAACTGTAGGTTAGAGGAAGGATTTAAGGACTACTTACGTGATGCGGGTCTAAGCTATAATGTAACCAATGAAATATATCTTAATCCTAATGAAAAAACATTGTGTGCAGGTATATGGGATGGAGTCGATGAATCTTCAACAGATTGGTATTTAACCAATAAAACCATTGAACTCATGGAAACATATAGTAAAAATGGTGATAATTATTTTGTTACCTGTCAGTATTGGGGTCCTCATGGTCCACACCTTCCGCCTAAAAATTGGGTTGGGAAGGCGGATAGGTCAAAAATATTACCATGGGATAATTATATTGAAGATTTGTCTCAAAAGCCAGAATTTGTAAACAGACACTTGCTATTCTATAGAGATGCCCCTAAAAACTGGGAAGAATGTAAAGAAATTATAGGGCTCTATTATGATCAAATGATGTTTATTGATTATCAAATCGGGCGCTTAATTGAATATTTAAAAGAAACAAATCAATATGATAATACGGTAATTTTGTTTACGTGTGATCATGGTGACATGCAATTTGCCCATAATGGCTTAATTGATAAAGGCTTTTTATATGAAGAGGCAATGCACATTCCTATGATAGTGCGGCACCCACATCATTTAAATCTTGGTACAAATGATGCCTTAGTGTCAAACATGGACATTATGCCAACAATACTAAATGATTTAGATATAGAAGCAAATTGCCACGGACAAAGTCTTCTTCCCGTTATTAAAAGTGAAAGTAGAAGAGATGATATTTACATGGAGTTTCATGGTATTCATTTTCTCTATACCCAAAGAGCAGTCATAAATAATGCTGGTATGAAGTTTATTTGGACGCCTGGCGATATTGATGAATTATATGATTTGAATAAAGACCCTTTTGAAAAAAACAATCTCATTAATGATGAATCAATGCATAGCGTGGTTGAACAAATGGTTGAATTATTAAAGAAGAATGCAGTACGATATGGAGACCCAGTTATGGACTATATCTATAAAATATTTGGAGAGTGGGAAAGTCCTTCAGGGCAAGTTGATGCCACTAGTGCGCGGTATAATAAGTAGTTTTCTTTTAAACTAATAAGTTAAGCGAGCAATTTGTATGTGATTTATTGGAAGCTGTGCTTGTTTTGCATCAAAGCACTTAAAAAAAAGCAAAATAAAAGGTATTAATTGCTTGACAGATTTAAAAAGTGGACTTATAATTTATAGAATGTAGGACAAAATGATTTGTCCTGTTTTGGGAAGTTCGTAATACTGTTATGGTTTTACCATGGATAAAACTTAGCGTTGCTAGAGTTTAATATCATGCTTCCTATAAACACCGCATATTGCGGATATTTAAAGGAGAGAAAAATGAAAAAGATCTCTATTTTTGTATTAATGTTACTTCTTGTAGGAAGTATGGTTTTTGCAGGAGGCGGAGGGGAAACTTCTTCTTCAGCATCTTGGCAAGAAAAAGGCACACCGTTAGCAGATGTTCGAATTCGTGAAGCATTGCTACGAGCTATTGATATGGACGCAATAATCGACGGTGTTTTTGAAGGACAAGCTCAAAAAGCTATCAGTTTGACATCACCTGGTTCATGGTTATCTTCAGAACTAACTGAATACAGCTATGATCCTGATATGGCAAAAAAACTTCTCAACGAAGCTGGATGGCCTTCAGATTATACGCTTGATGTTGCATACTACTATTCAGATCAACAAACTGTTGACCTCATGGCAATTATACAACAATACTGGAGTGAAGTTGGAGTTAAGTCTCAATTTAGAAAACTTGAAGGCGATATCGCTTCTCAATTGTGGGTACCACCTGCAGATAGAGTAAACGGTCCTTCAGAAGTTACATGGGACCTTGTGTATGGAGCTGTTGCAGCGCTAGTTGAACATGAATTCTATGATAGATTTACTAGTGAAGCCGCAAACAACTCTTCACTTCCTTATCAAGAAGGTTTAGATGAGTTAATTAAACAGTCTTCATTAACAGCTGATGTAAAAGAGCAACAAGAAGCTTTTTATGACATTCAAAAAGAAATGAATGAAAACTTATATCAACTTCCATTGTATCACCAATTAACTTTCATTTATATCAATGATAATCTTGACATTGCTGGAAGTAAACTTGGAAATGACCAATTCTCATATGAAAAAAACATTTTAGACTGGAGTACAAAACGTAGTGATAAGACATTATACACAAATGGTGGAGTACTTGAATTCTTCCAACACCCATTTGTAAACCCAGGTTTATTTATGTACCAAGAAGTACTATTTGACCGACTCATCAATGCAGATGAAAACCTCACACCAACTGATGGATTGCTTGCTGAATCATATGATGTATCAAGAGATGGAAAAACTATTACATTCGAAATCAAAGATGGCATTGAATGGCATGATGGTGAAGCTTTTACAGCAGAAGATGTTAAGTTTACGTTTGAATACATGGCAAAAGTTCCTGGCTTAAACAGTGTTGCATCTAGAACAGTAAGCTCTATTGAAAGCATCGAAGTTGATGGAGATACTGTAACATTTACATTCCACACACTTGATCCAAATGCACTTATGATTTTTTCACAATGGCCAATTCTTCCAAAGCACTTGTTAGAAGATTCAGACCCTATAACAACTCAACAAGATCAATACTGGCAAAAACCAATTGGTACTGGTCCATTTATGGTAGAAGAAGTTGTTAGAAATAACTACACTGTTCTTGCAAGAAACGACAACTACTTTATGGATGGCGATGGAAACATTGAAAACATTTACATGTTTGCTAGTGGTGAAAATGATGGTAACTTAGTTCGAAATGTTGAAGCTGGAAGCATTGACTACGCATGGAGTAAGTCAACTGATGACTCAAAAGCTATCGGTAATATCGGTTACATGAATGTTCACCCTGTAAACATTCGTTATACACGTTTATTCTATGTAAATCAATATCCACATGAGCCTAATATTAAATAATTAGTATTGTTGATGATTTTGGTTACCGTGTTTTACACGGTAACCATTTATTTAAAAGTAGGAAGAGATTATGTTCAATTACATTATACGTTCTGTATTGATGTTTATTCCAATGATAGTAGTTATTAGCTTTCTCATTTTTTTTGGCATGGAACTTATGCCAGGTGATGCAGTTGATTATATGTTAAGCCCTGATGCATTGGCTAATATATCACCAGCTGAACTAGATGCATTGAGAGAAGCATTAGGTTTAAATGACCCATTTTTTATTAGATATGTAAAGTGGCTTTTTGGCTTGTTTCAAGGGAATTTTGGTTACAGTTTACAAAGTGGAGTTGCAGTTTCTGAACTGTTAAGAACTACACTTCCAGCAACTTTGCAATTATCAGTAGTCGCTCTTATTCTTTCTTCTGTATTTGGAAGTGTTTTAGGCATGCTTAGTGCTTTGAAAAAGGGCACAATTGTTGATAATGTGTTAAGCGTTGCAGGTATGATTGGGGTTGCGATTCCGCAGTTCCTTTTTGGCTTGATATGTATTGTTATCTTTTCTTTTAATTTAGAGTGGCTACCAGCAGGTGGACAATCTACGTTTGGAGTAGATAGCGCTTTAGATAAATTACAGTATATAATTCTACCAGGCGGAGTTCTAGCTTTGTCACTTACTGCAGGTGTTATGCGGTATTCACGTTCCAGTTTGCTAGATTCGCTTAACAAAGACTATATCAAAACTGCTCGCAGTAAGGGTTTAGCTGAATGGAGAGTAAATTTCATTCATGGCTTTAGAGTTGCAATGACACCAGTTGTTGTACTTATAGGCTTTAGGCTCCCTATGCTTATTGGGGGCGCAGTTGTTGTTGAAAGGATTTTTCAATGGCCTGGAGTTGGTATGCTTTTTGTATCTGCCGTTAGATCGCAGAATACTCCTGTAGTTATGATGATTGCATTCTTTAGTGTTTTAGTAGTACTTGTTTCAAGTTTGATAGTGGACCTTTGCACAGCCTTACTTGACCCAAGAGTAAAACTGGCGTAAGGAAAAGTTAATAAAGAAAGTTATATATGATAACATACTTTATTAAGGAGTTTGCGGTGCAAGCTCAATATAAAATACCGTTTTATTTGATATAAAAAAGGTGTGAAAAAAGGAATATTAAAAAAGGGTAAAAATTATGCTTTTTAATACCTTTTTTAGGAGAATACATGAGTTCAAAACAGTTACAAAAAAGAATGGATAAAATATTAAAACTTGAAGAACAAGGTTTGCTAAAGGCTTCAACTAAAAATCGTTTTGTTAGAAAGCTATTTGCGAATAAGCTTGCGGTTTTTGGATTAGTAACATTTGCAATAATTACTATTTTATGCATATTTGCACCATTGTTTACAAGTTATACAGCCAGTAAAATTGATTTGGCAAGCAGATTGGCTGCTCCAGGTGGAGACCATCTATTAGGAACAGATAAAATTGGACGTGATATATGGGCAAGAATTTTATTTGGTGGAAGGATGTCGATATTTATAGGTCTAGGTAGCGCCCTTGGTACAACACTTATTGGTGTTTCTTTAGGTGCGTATGGAGGATACACAGGTGGAAAATTCGATACCATACTATTAAAAGCTTCAGAAATAATGGCATCATTTCCTCAAATTATACTTGTGTCAATTTTAGTTACCATGATCGGTCAAAGTATGTGGAATCTTATATTTATTTTTATTGCAACTGGTTGGCCCCCCATGTATCGTATGACACGTTCACAAATGCTTTCGATACGAGAGCAAGAATATGTTCAAGCACTTAAAGCCTTTGGTATCAATGATATGGTGATAGCATTTAAACACATGCTTCCGAATGCAACTGGTCCAATATTTGTTAACGTAACGCTTTCGACTGCAATGTTTATTTTACAAGAAGCTGCATTAAGTTTTCTAGGACTGGGTGTTCCTCTTGAAATTGCAACCTGGGGAAACATTCTTAATGCTGCTCAAGACTTAACAATTTTGCGTGATGCATGGTGGATTTGGATTCCCGTTGGTATAGTCATTACACTGTTTGTATTGAGTATAAACTTTATTGGTGACGGACTCAGAGACTCAACTGATCCAACAATGGCAGGGTAGGTGAAATATGAATAGTGATGTTTTATTAAGTGTAAAAGATTTACACATAAATTTTTATACAAATCAACGCTGCAATAAGGTATTAAAAGGAATTTCTTTTGATATTCACAAGGGGAAAACTTTGTGTGTGGTAGGTGAATCTGGTTGTGGAAAATCTGTAACTGCGAGTGCCGTCATGCAGCTTTTGCCTGATCTGTCTCGCATTGAGTCAGGCTCCATATCGTATTTTAAAGATGGAACTGATGAAATACGTATCGATAAATTGGAAAAAAATGGAAAAAAAATGCGATCTCTAAGAGGAGAGGACATTGCCATTATCTTTCAAGACCCCATGACGGCCTTAAATCCTGTATTTTCCGTTGGGTATCAAATTGACGAAATGATAAAAACGCATACTCCTTTGCGCTCTAAGGCAATGAGGGCTAAATCAATTTCACTTTTAGCCGACATGGGTATATCATCTCCAGAGCAGAGAGTAAATGAGTATCCTCATCAATATTCTGGTGGAATGAGGCAGAGGGCTATGATAGCAATGGCCATGGCCTGTAGCCCGAAAATTCTCATTGCAGATGAGCCTACAACAGCCTTAGATGTTACCATTCAAGCGCAAATATTTGAACTCATGCTAGAACTTAAGGCAAAGGGAACTGCAATTATGCTTATTACCCATGACATGGGTGTTGTAGCAGAATTAGCAGACGATGTAGCTGTAATGTATATGGGTAATATTATTGAGTATGGTTCTGTTGAAGAAGTGCTTGGGAATCCAAAGCATCCATATACAGAAGCCTTACTTAGGTCTACACCAGTGTTGGGACGAGGAAAAAATCAAACATTGGAAGCAATTAGGGGGACAACGCCAAATCCTTATAATCAACCAAAGGGTTGTCAATTTTGTCCAAGGTGCGATGATGCAATAGATATATGTGGCAACGAGATGCCTGAAGAAATTTCTTTAGACAATTCGCATACTGTTCGGTGCTTTAAGTACAAAAATTAGGAAATAACTATGCAAAATAAAGAAATATTATTAAAACTTCGAGGTGTGCAAACATTTTTCCCTGTGAAAAAGGGAGTTTTTAAGCGCACTGTTGGTTATGTTAAAGCGGTGAATAATGTAGACTTAGATGTGTACAGAGGCGAGATTCTTGGTATAGTAGGAGAGTCTGGTTGCGGGAAAACAACAATTGGTAAATCAATATTACAATTGGTAAAACCTACTGGTGGTACAATCGAATATGCCTTTGACGATGGTGTAAAAGACTTATGTACGCTCGATAAAAAGGCTATGGATGAAGCTCGAAAGAAGCTCCAAATTGTATTCCAAGATCCGTATTCATCATTAAATCCTGCTTTTACTATATTTGGTTCACTTGAAGACCCTCTAAAAAAGATAGGGATGAAAGATCGCGAAGAAAGAATTAAGTTTGTAGGGGATTTATTAGAATCGGTCAATATGCCAAGAGAATATATGATGCGCTATCCAAATGAATTTTCTGGAGGGCAGAGGCAGCGTATAGGCATAGCTCGTGCTCTTAGTGTAAATCCAGATTTAATAGTTTGCGATGAAGCAGTTTCAGCACTCGATGTATCTATTCAAGCACAAGTTTTAAAGCTCTTAAAAGAACTTAAAGATGAAAGAAACCTTACCTATTTGTTTATCACCCATAATTTATCAGTGGTGGAATATATTAGTGATAGAATAGCTGTTATGTACTTAGGTAAAATTGTTGAGCTTGCTGATACTGAATCTCTTTTTAAGCATACATTACACCCTTATACACAAGCTTTACTTTCAGCCATACCAATTGCAGATATAAAGCAAAAGAAAAAGCGTATACCATTACAAGGCGACGTTCCAAGTCCTGCGAATCCACCTTCTGGTTGTACTTTTCATCCAAGATGCCCTAATTGTCAGGATAGATGTAAAATAGAAGAGCCGACATTACGAGAATTGATGATAGATGGAAAACCTTATTTTGTTTCATGCCACTTTGCAGAGCAAAAATAGTACAATTTTTTTTAATAAAGTTAAAAAAAAGGCTTGACAGTTATATAATTACGACTTATAATTTATTTATAGTTTGTAGTACAAACTATAAAATATTTTTTGGAGGAAAGAATTATGAAAAAAATTGCAATTATTGCAACTTTGTTGGTTATCGCAGTAGCAATGGCTTTTGCTGGCGGTTCAAGTGATGAAGGGAAAACTGTAATTACTTGGTGGGCATTCCCAACTTTCAATTCAGACAGTGGAGCAGGTGTTTATGAAGAAGAACTTGCTGAACAATTTATGGCTGAAAACCCAGACATTAAAATTAATGTTGAAATGATTGATT
>CAYJPS010000040.1:0-21149 GCA_964372135.1 uncultured Treponemataceae bacterium
TTTGGACAATAGATTTACATTGCTCCATTAAAATTAGTGGTAAACAGAATAGTTTCAAAATAATTAGATTCCCTATTAATTGTTACTTATTAATTATACAGAGTAGTATACCGAGAAAAAGTGTAGAATGCTTCCTGCCAAAACAAATAGGTGCCAAATGGGGTGCATCCATTTTACTTTTTTCATTGCATAGAAAATAACACCAAGGGTATAGGCAACGCCGCCAAGTATTAGAAATACAAGGCTTATTTGTGGTAAAGCCTCTTTCATTGGGCGATATGCAAATACGATTAGCCAACCCATTGCAATATAGGTAAGTAGAGAAATTATCCGCAATTTTTTTCCAAATATTGAATATAATGTAATGCCTAGAACTGCTAAGCCCCAAATAATTCCAAAGAGAGTCCACCCAACGACTCCATTTAGCGACGCTATGCAAAATGGAGTGTAGGTACCTGCAATAAGTAAGTAAATTGCGCAATGGTCAAATATGGCAAAGATAGCCTTTGCTCTTGGTGGGGTTAATGCATGATACAATGTTGACATCATGTAGAGTATTACAAGTGTTGAGCCAAAGATTGTCCAACTGGTTACATATTCTGCTGTAAGTCCTGTAGGAGCGTTTAGTGCTGCTCTAATTATCAAAAGTACAAGTGCTGCTACTGCTAAACCTGCTCCTATGCCATGTGTTACAGAATTAAATATTTCTTCGCCAGTGGAATAGATTTTTGGAACATTTTCCCATTTCTTTTGCTCTTCTTTTTTTGATTCTTCCTTGTTGAGCCGTTTAGCTTCCTTGTGTTTTATTTTTTCTATGGCTCTTTGATCTGCATCGGCACTAAGCTGCATTTTCATTTCGTACTTTGTGCGTGCAATGTCATTTTTTGCTTGGCGTTTGATGTTTTCGATTTTTACTAAGTGTTCTTCTCGAATTTCGCCTCTTGTTTTTATTTCCATAATTTTTCCTTATATACTATTAGACTGGTTTTAAAGGAAAAGGTTGCAAAAAATGAAAAATTGGATTAGTTTTTTTAGAATTAGAAAAACATGTCTAGGATAATTTTGATGCATAATCCTACTGCTACAATAGCTATTACTGGTCGTACAAATGAAGAACCAATTCTGATTGCGAGACGAGAGCCAAGATAATTTCCTGCAATTGCGCATAGGGCTGCTGGAAGTGCAAGTGCGAAAACTACTTTCCCACCTATAATGTAGGTAATTGCAGACGCAAGATTTGATGCTAAGTTTACAACCTTTGCGGTTCCTGAACCTTCTACAAGGTCAATATGCATAAGGCCTGCAAAAATTAAAATTAAAAACATGCCTGTTCCTGGCCCAAAAAAACCATCGTATGCGCCAACAAAAAATCCTGCTATTAGCGAAAGTATAATTGTTTTACGCTTTGTTAAGGGTGTTGTGTTTGTTGCGCGGGAAAAGGGTCTGTGTGAGAGTGTGAATATTGCAACAATTGGAAGCACAATGAGTAAGCTTAGTTGCAATGCCGTTGCAGATAAATATAGTGCTAAAAGCGTACCAAGGTACGAACCTGGAAGTGCTGCAAGGGCACCAAACAGGGCAACTCTGATATTCATTTTTCCATTTTTAAAATAGTTAATTGCAGCTATTATGGTTCCAAGGCATGCTGAGAATTTATTTGTTCCATAAGCGCTATGGATTGGAAGCCCTGCAAACATATACGCTGGAATAGAAATGAGCCCACCCCCACCTGCTATAGAGTCGACAAAACCTGCTAAAAATACGAGAGGACATACTATTGCAAGCGTTACTTCGTATGAAAAATCCATTTTGGAAACCTACTTTTTTTGCTTGCAGAGTTTTTGTCGTCGAATCTCGTATAGTAGAATGCCAGCTGCTACAGAAACATTTAGACTGTCGAGTTTTCCGCATGTTGGAACTGAAACAATGGAATCGCATTTTTCTGCTAAGAGTCTACTTATACCAGAACCTTCGCTTCCGAGTACAATGGCCGTATTACTTGTTAAATCTAGTTCATTTGAAGGAGTCCCATCTGCGCTAGCTGCATACGTCCAAAAATTTAGTCCTTGCAATTTTTCAATAACACGAACAAGGTTTGTTACAATTGAAACGGGCACCCAACTAGAAGCTCCGGCACTACTCCTTGCTACTACATCACTTTCAAATACACTTCCATGTTCAGGGATTACAACTAAATCTGCTCCTAGTTGATCACAGCTTCTTATTATTGCTCCAACATTGTGAGGGTCTGTAATACCATCTAAGAGGAGAATAGTTAGCCCTTCTTTTTTCTTTGAAGTTAGTTCTGCAATAAAGGAATCAAACTCAACGAGGTTTTGAGTCTTTTGGATATCTCCGTTTTTTAATACAAGTACAAGTCCTCGGTGGTCTTGTGATGTTTCATGCAAAGAGGAAACAAGAGCATCAAGTTCTTTTTCTGTTTTTTCAAAAGATGCAACGCCGAGCTCTTTTGCATGAGCTAATATTTTTTTGACTCTTGGGCCAACCTTTGCATAGCATAGTTCCACATCGTTTGAAGTTGTCGATTTTTTATTAAGAAGACGCAATTGTTCTTCTATGGCATGAAAGCCTGTTAATACGTTCATATTACTAACGGCCACAACATTGCTTATATTTTTTGCCTGAAGCGCAAGGGCACGGATCATTTCGGCCTACCTTTGTGCCTTCACGTACAACTGTCGTAGGTGTAATTGTTCCGTATGTGTAGTACCACTGACCATCTTTTTTTTCAAAATTTGCTTTTTCTTTATGTACTTCTTTTAAGCCTTTTTGGCTATAGGTTGCTGTAAACTCAACAATACCTGTTGTATCATTTTCCTGCCCTTTTTCGGTTCGTAAAATTGAAAGTCCGAGCCAATCTGACTTTTCGCTCCATTTTCTTGTTTCTTCATGGTCAATTTCGCTGTCTTTATCATTGTTAAGACATGAAGCAACAATAAAATCAATTTCATGTTTTGCATAAGAGCTATAGCGCGCTCTCATAAGGGCTTCAGCTGTTTTTGCAGGGTTTTTACCTTTGATTACAGGTTCACAACATTCTTTGTACTCTTTTTTTGACCCACAAGGGCATACTGTTTTTTCACTCATACTTGTGATTATAGTGATATAAGAGAAAAATAGCAAGGGAGGAGAGAAGATGGTGTTTTTTTATCTTATCGTTAGGGACTCCGTTCTTCCTGGCAATTAACTATCAAAGGAGAAGCGAAGCTATTGTAGAGGCAGCGTAGCTGTTCACAAAAGAAGAGGTTTGCTCGTGGCAAACCCTTTTTTTGTGAATGGAGCCGAAAGGCGGAACCTCGAATAGCCCGCCCAAAATCCGCAGTGCCTTGCTCGCGGCAAGCGCACACGAATTTTGGGAACGCCCGTACGATACAAGAAATATCATAAAAACTCAGCCCTACTTTTTCTTAATTGCAACCAATGTCAAATCGTCGTACTGTTCGTCTTCCTTAATATACGTGTAATACATGTATTCAGCAAACTCTGCATGATCTCTTTTGTTTGCACAGTAGTCGGTGTACTGCATAAAGTGTTCTTGCAAGAAGGAATCAATTTTTCTATCCACCTGTACGCGGTCAAATTCTGTTGCATTTGGAGTAGGGTACATACGGAATATTTTTTCAACCGATACCAGTGCCATGATGGCATTCTCTGCTGTAGGCTCACAGGTTGAAAAATCGAAAACAAGCTCTTCATGATCTATAGGGCTGTGATATTTTTCTATTTTATAGGTACTACGGGCAAAAACGGCTTCAATGATGGCGTTTACACGTTCTGGCGCCATTTCTTCTCCGTCCATACCAAATGCATGGTGGCCGTGGACGTCACCTTCTTTTAAACCTGGTTCTTCGCAAAGAATAACATTGTATTCTTTGTCCCTGAAAAGACGTTTTGCTTCTTCAATACCGTCAGTATAGAGAAATAGAACATCATCTTTATCCAAATGTAGTTTTTCTACAACAAATCCACCTTTCATGTCTACCATGAATGTAGGGAAAACGCCAGAGGCAGGAGTTTCTGTAAGTGCTATTGTTTTCTTTTTCTTTTCTGAAGCATCATAAATATGAATAAGGTTGTCCCCTGCATTACAGAAGTGAACATCTCCACCAACTGAATCGAAAATACACATTGTAAATGCAGCGAACCTGCCTTTAAATCCTCGGGACTCGATAAGGTCGTTTATGCGTCCTACAATTCCGCTTAGGTCATATTTGTCTTTTTTGAATGTCCAGTCCTTAAAGTAATTTAAGAATAGTGTTGCAACTTCAACCATGATTAGAGACGCAGGAACCCCTTTGCCAGAGACGTCGCATTTTATTACTGCAAAATGCCTATCATCAAGTTTTAAGTAATCGAAATAGTCTCCCGATACACCCTTTGCACCTTCATAGTAACCAAAGAAGGCTGCATTATCATCTTCAACGATACCAGTAGTTAGTTTTTTTCCTTCTTCATCAACTGATAAAGGAATAAACATTTTTTGAACCTCTTTACCAACGGTAAGGTCTTTTGCAGCTGCAGCCGCTTTTACAAGGCCGTGGGTCATATCGTTTACGATTTCCCCAAGCCGCCCAATTTCATCTTTACTTGATATTTCAATGTCTTTACCATCTAGTTCTTCTTTGTCTTCTGTGTCACGAATCATTTGAACGTGGTCTGAAAGACGTCGAATAGGTCGGATAATAATGGTTGCCAAGGTAAAAGAACCTATAACACCAATTGCAATTGCAAAGAAGGCGATAATAAGAGTAGTGGTTACAATTGTAAATTGAGCATCTCGTAATGATTGTAAAAGATTATCAATGCTTATTTGAAGGACAACTATACCGCGAGTAAATGTTTGCTCTGAACCTTGTCTGTATAATACAGGTTTATAAAACGTGAATTCACTATTTTCGGCAGAAAAACTATCACTGTTAAAATCAGGTGAGGAGCCAGAGCCAAGCACCGATAAAGAATTTAATTGCAAAGTGAGGTTTTCGGTGAGTTGGTTAATAATAGACTGTATTTCATTTCGTCTAGCCACGGATGCTTCATCTGTAGCCAATGCAAGAGAAATACCTTCTTGTGTAAGAGCGCTGATATTTTCTGTAATATCACCTACATCATTTATGGCCGTTTCGTTAACATCCACTGCCTTTTCGATAATTGGCTCTATAATGGTATCGGTATATCTGGAAGAACCAAGAACAAGCGATTCTGTATCTATTTTTGAAATAATATCGGGATCATTTGATACCCACACATGATCAAGGTTTGTATTCGAACCATCGGAAGACATACCCAATATTGTTGCGTGCTGAACTTCATCCATGGACTCAGTTTGATTCAGTAACAATCCTAATTCAAGCAAGTTTGCCGTTGGCATAAAGTTTTTTACGCCCGCTGCTAAACTGTCGGATAATACATTTACACGCTCTTGGAGACCTTCCGTTAAAGTTTCCTCTTGTGTTCCTATGAATACATAGCCAAAGGGGATTGCAACTAAAAGGATAACTGCAACTACCAGACCAGAGGTAAACATCATCATTTTATATTTAAGGCTTATACCGCGGCTTTTTAGCTCGTCGGTTTTCTGTTTTGCATTAAATGGCATAGGGCCTCCTGTAATGAGAGCGTGCACTTCTTGTTGGACTGCTACGGTGTCTTTTGCTGTAACTATTATTCCGCGCATTGCAAAAATCATGCCTAATAATGCGAGGGCAAAGACTGTCCATAAGAGTACATCACTTATTTGAATTGTATAATTATATACTTGTGTTATTGTATTCCAATCGGGATTAAAACGGTACGAGTAATCTCCAAGTTTTACTGTTCCAAATTCATCTATAGGTAGTATTGGTTGAGACATATATAAGCCTCTCTCTGTATGGAGTAAACCAATTCTATAAAATCCTTGTTCAAGGTTTGAAAATTCTACATTGCGTATTTGTTGGTCAGAAACAAGTGAATAATCGCCGCTTGAATATTCAAGTACTAGATCATAAGGTGCTATCCCATCTCTATCAATATAAATTGCGGAAACAATACCATCGTAGGTAAAACCCTTTCCAAATACATTGAGAGATACATTACCAAAAATATCAGTTTGTGGTACAGCAGTTGTTATTGTGGTAAATGGAATATACTTATTAAGGAGAATAGGAGTACTTGTAACATCGCCAATATTGCCAACAGAGTCAATGGAAGCTACTGAAAATAAATATACACCATTATCTTGATTATCCCATGTTGCAATTGGGTTTGTAGTAATTATACGAGGAGGCAATTCTGGTGTAATGTTTGACAATGCTTCTTTTGTAAAATTATCAGGGTTTGCATTGTAGACAGAAAGCGGGGAAAGAAATTGTAATGAATATGTATAGCCACCAATAACATCATTCCTGTCAGTATTATTCCAAGTGAGTGCGAATGTATTTGAGTCTTGAAAACCGGCTTCGTCAACTTCCAATGAATCTTGGATTGCAGGTGCTTCAGGAGGAGTAGTATCCCTGTAATAAGAAATAATTGCACTGTCAGACCAGTTTCCAGCATTATCGAGCGTGCGAGCTTTTATGTACCAGCGTCCATCTTCTTCAATAAAGGTAGTAATTCTATTTTCATTTGGGAAAGACATAAAACGCTCTGGGGGGTCAAGAAACGCACTTTTTGTAACAATCCAAGAGTATCCTGACACACCAGAAGAGTCTGCACCTGTATTTATGTTTATATCAACTCGATCTGCAGAAGATCTTTCTCCTTCAGAAAATGATATAGGAGTAAAAACAGGAGGAGTAACAAATCTATCAACAGAAAGCCTAATCACTTGAGAATTTTCATTTGAGTCTTGCTGTTCCCAGAAAAGATGCAAGTCTCTATTATCATTTGTTACGAGAGGTAACCCAAAAACAGAAGAAATATTTTCAGTTGATACGCGCGTTTCAAGCCAAAGAACGCCTTGTTTTTGTGCGAAGTAAATGTTCTCAAGTCCAAAACGTGTATCGAACCAAAGTATTGTTAATTGGTCATTGTATGTAAATAAAATTGGCTGGCGAGCTATTACATTTTGCAGTGTTACCTGTTCTATGAGTCCATTAATTTCACCTTCTGAAGATAATTCTGCTATAAATACACTTGGCGCTTGAGGCGAAATAGGGGAACGTTCCCATGCAAGGTACACCCTGCCTTCAAAGTTGTGCAAGTATGGTCGTTGGTTACTAAAACTATTTGATTCTTGACCAGTTGCTTCTGTGCTCGTAATGAGAAATGCATTGCTCCAGTTTTCTGAAGTTGGACTTTGATTAATTGATGAAAAAAGTTGGTATGTGATACGATTGTTTGCCGTAATAGTTGATTGAAATACAACGAGCTCGCTTCCATCTGCTTGAACTGTAAGAGATGGAATAAAGGAATTGTTTAATGGTTCTGATGGAGAAAAATCAGTAAAACTAGACCAGTCGACACCATTTGCGGAGCGAGATATTTCTAATGAAAAGGATTGTTCCACACCCTTAGTTGCAAAAACAATAAAGCCACCTCGAGCATCTTTAAAAATACGGGGAGCAACTAAGTCGGTGTCATCATTTGTTATATTTGCCCTTGTAAAGCTTTCTCCTTTATTGGATGTTGAAAAGACTGTTATAGTATTTGGTGATGTTAATACTGCAATTGCAGAAAGGCCAGTGCTGTTTGAAGCAGCTGAGAAAATGTTTGGTATTTCTCCGGAGTAGGAAAAAGGGCCAGCAAAGCGCTCTCGGGTTATCCACTCTTGAGTGCTTGCTGAAAAGAATTGGGCGGAGAGCCAAATTTGCCCAGTTCCATCATCGGTTTCTACAACATCTTGCCACACAACAAAGGCATTTTCGTTTTCCCCACCTACGGCTGGAAAGAGGCCTTCATTTTCTGAAATAGTTTGAGGGTCGTCCCAGTATAAATCTTGAGAAGAAAGAGGAAATATAAGAAAAATGATAAGGCCGATAACGACACATAGTTTATTGAATGTATGCATCATAATAGTGATTCCACCCTTCGTTGTAGGTCAATAATTTTTGACGAGTTTTCTACGCCTGGAAGTTGTAGTAATTGTGTAACAAGCGCTGCTGCAGTAATAGTATTTCCATTAGCAAGTTCCTGAACAGCTTGTTGATAGAGGTTTTCTGCTTGTGATGAAAGAACAATAACTGCAGCTCCTCCAAGAGACGTATTAATTCTGTCAAGGAGAATAAGCGCTTCTTGGTTATCTGCGTTTAATTCAATCGCTTCATTTAACAATGAAAGTGCATTATTGAGCGTAATTTCATCTCTAGCACCTGAGTCATATAGTTCTTCTGCATCTTGCGTTAAAGTATCTGAACGAGCAATAGCTGCTAAGTTTGGTGGTGGCAGAATTATTCCAAGCTCAAGTTCTACTACATAAATAAAATCTTCTAAACCAGGGTAGTCGGGATTTATTTCATACAAGTCTAGAAGGTCAATGTATGCACGAGCGCTTGTTGCTGTATCATTGTAGTCTTCTTGTGCTTGTTCAAATTTTTGCTCAAATTGTTGTTCAAATGCAACAGGATCAATGAGCTGGTCTATTTGCAATGCTAAAAGGCTTGCCTCTTGATGGAAAGGGTAAAGAACTTGAACATCGCGTATTTTATTTCGTGCAAGCTCTAGTTGGTCGAGTGCTTGCGTTCTATTATTTCGATCAAGTAAGTTTGAAGCGTTATCAAAATGCTGGTATGCAACATTTAATGTTTGACTCATTTCTGGGTACAATGGATCTGTGGATGGGATAGTACGCCCTGTGGTAATTGAAAGTGCATTTCCTATGAGAGCTTTCAAAGCAATAATTTCAGGATTCTCTTGTATATTTGTAATTGCCCATTGTGCTTCTGCTTGTAGAATAAGGGATTCAGCTTGCGCAAAGTTACTGTTATAATAATTATCACGTGACTGTGTTATAAAGTTACGTACATTTTGGACAATAATTTCGTTTTCAATAAATGAAATTTCTGCCCCCAGGGCTGCAAGTTGCTCATCACTACTTGTTTGTAATTCTAGTGTATATTGGTACGATAAGGCTTCATTGTATTTTGTTCGAGACCTTTGAAGAGCATCGCGACTAGCAGCAAAGTTTGATTGTTCTAAATAGTCTTGTGCTTGTGAAAAACGTAAATCTGCCTCATTTTGGGCTTGCTGCGCTAAGCGTATTCTCTGAGTTGCTAAATCAATATATTCATCAGAAGCAAGTTGAATGCCTTGTAAGTATTCGATGTCATTTAATATATTGCTTTGGTCAGCAGCATAACGGCTTGAGTTTTGAACACCAATAGCAGTATCTTCTGGAATGACACTTAAAAAATCGTATTCCGTTTGAAGGGCAATAATATCTTGGTTAATAGTTGCATTTAAACTTTCAAGTGTATCAAGTGAACCTGCGGGGTCGGACTGTACGGTGATATCTAATGCTTCATTGATTGCAGGTATTGCTTGTGAATAGGGTGTTTCATATGAAATTTGAATTAAATTTGAGCCCTGTTCTAAAAAGTCTGACATGGTTTCCCAAGCTAATAATGATTCAGAATAGTTTTGTGTTGATAGAGTTTGGTAGTGTTCTACTAACGTTTGTGCTAAAGATGATAGCGTTGGAAACAGTATGCTTTCACTTTCATCAAACGATAGAGACATGTTTTGTGTCTCTTGTTCTTCTTGTTGTATTTCTCTTTCTTGTTCCAATAGTTCTTGTGCGTAGAGCGCTGTTGTAGAGGATGATGCAACAAGGAAAGTAGAGTATTCTACATTTCGATTTCTAATTTCTGTATCTGGGTTGAGGGGTACAGGGTATGTTGCAATTGCTTGTTGCTCATCTCTAAATAAATTTCCATAATTTAAAAGAGTTTCAGTTTGAGCTACTAAGTATGAGTTGTAATCTAATAGGTGTTGATATTCAATATGTGGGTTTGTTTCAAAAGTTGTTGGTGAATTGTTTAATAATTCATATTGCGATAAAAAATCGCTACCCATTTCAATCATTTCATTTAGTTGATTCACTTGATTGGTTATTTCGTTTTCATAAGATAGAATTTGTGTAACTGTTTGGCCTGTTATACTTTGGTTGAGTATTTCTGAGTAGTGTTCAATTATCGTGGACAAGTTATTCTTTGTTTCTTCGTAAATATCATTCCATTGTGTGTCCATAACTTTTACGATATTTGCTTCTGTTTCATCACCACGTCCTAACAAAAGACGATATGCGAATGGTAAAAAGAATGCATCGGTAAGCTCGGGTGATTGCGCTTGTAGTATATTGGTTTGCTCTTCAAAGTAATATCCAATAAGAGCATTTGTGTTGCGAACTTGTGAAAATTCTTCTAAAGCCGCTACTACGCCGTCATATTGAAAAAGAGATGAGTTGATATTTAAAGCAGCAAGACTTGCATTAAAATTTTGAAAAACCGATAATAAATCGGCTTGTATTTGAGCGTAGTCATCATACGAGTCATGCAGTGCATCAAGATTTTCCACGGATTGAGCAACAAGGCTTGAATCAAAGCCGCTGTCAAAAAAATCATCGTAGTATAAGACATAGCCATCTGACAAGCGAACGGCACTTTGCACATATTCTTTGTTTTCTAGTAATGTAGTAGAATCTTGTAATATTTGTTCATATAGCGCACGGAAGTACGTAAACTGAGAGGTTACTTTTACTTTAGCAATAAATTCCCGTTCTTCTTCATTTGGATTTGTTTCCATGTTTTCAAGCTCTTCAATGATGTCGAGTTTAAGTTTATCATTTAATGGATCTTCAACAATAATTCGAACTAATTCATCTGCTTTCTCTTTGTAATCGTTTCTCGCTTGAAAAATTATAGCAACCCTTGTTTGTGCATTATCAAAATCATCAGGGTTTTCTCTCATATATTTTTCAACCAATGCAAGTGCTTCGTTTATACGCCTCTCTTCTATGAGGGTATCAACTTGTGAAAGTTGAATATCTGGTTGCGGTCTTGAAAAAAGACTTGCAGCTATGAGAAATGTCAAAAAACAAAGCAAATATTTCTTCAAAATCGTCAACCTCCTTTATTTATTTTAAAATATACCTGTGTGCAATGCAAAGGGCATAAATACCCATTATTTTGTTATACTATATTATAGTCTAATATACCATAAAATTCAATAAAAAAGCATTGAACAAGCTGCTATTGCAGTTCGCAATAACTCTGATTGCAAAATGGGTATATTTGCTCTGCAAATGTGTATGAAAAATTTAAAACACATCTCATATTATTTTCGGTATTTTTATATTAAAATATAGTGAAAAAGTTCCGAAAATAATATATACTATGGTTATGATACGGCGGACCTTGCAAAAAATTCGATATCTCATGTGTGTGATTCTTTTCATGCAGGCGTCATATTTCTATGCATCTGATTATTCCGACTTTTATGAATCTCTTTCGGGTGCTTTTTCTGGATTAGTAGACCCAAATGCTGGTAGCACTGTGTTTGCCTCTTTAGGAGTACCCTTTGGCGGTCGTTCTGAGTCAATGGGAACTGCTTACACGGCAATTACCGATGATATTGCTTTTTTGAACTATAATCCTGCTGTCAGTTCTGTACTCCCAAATACCGAGTTTGCGGTATTTCATAACTTTTGGATTGCCGATTCTGCGGTAGATTCTTTAGCCTTTTCACAAAGAACAAATAATTTTGGATATGGGGCTGCTTTAAAAAGTTTTTATGTGCCTTTTACCGAGTACAGTATTCTTGGAGAACGTGTTTCTCAAGGATATTATTCTGAAACAATAGGAATTTTTAATCTTTCGTATAACTTTTTATCGGGCTATGACTTTAAAGGTCTTGCAGTTGGTGCAAACTTAAAATTCGGATATAGAGGTGTACCAGATTATGCTGATGATGGTACAAGTCAAATAATTGACGGTTCAGGGTTTGATCAGTCGGCATTTGCTGTTATGGGTGATATAGGGTTTTTACTGCGCTTTAATGCGGGGAAACTGTATTCATCGCGTGAACCAAACCTAAGCATTGGGCTTGCTGTAACAAATTTAGGTGCAGCTTTTACAAATTTGGGGTCAAATATTGTTTTAGATGACGCTTTGCCAGCACAGGCTGCAATTGGTATTGCCTATAAAATGATTCGCCCTATTACACTTAGTATAGATTTTCAACAACCGTTTAATATATTTGATTTGGAAAGTTCTGAAAAATTTTCCTTTGGTGTAGGAATAGAAGGTGTTGTGACCAATTTTTTCTCGCTGCAAGGTGGCTTTTTGTTAAAGGGTGGTAATCCAAAATTTAGCTTAGGCTCGGAAATTGATTGGAAAACTTTGACTTTTAGCCTTGCATATTCACTGGATTTAACAACATCTCTGACTCCAGTAAACAGAATAAGTTTATCAGCAAAACTAAACCTAGGAGACCGAGGGCGAGGCGATATTCAGGATAAGGTTGATGCTCTGTATACAGAAGGCTTAAATTATTATGTAAATGGTCAATTCTTCGATGCAATAGCAGTATGGGAAGAGGCTCTTGTGCTTTTTCCTCGGTTTGACCCAGCTTTAGACGGCATACGCACTGCAAATCAAGCAATTCAATTGAGAAGTACTATTCAAGATGTTCAAAGTCTCGATGTAACTGAAAGCGTTGAAACAAGTGAGTAAGAAAAAAAGATTTTTATTTTCTACAAAAAATCCTATAGTTAACCCATGAAAAAAATGGATACCGTTTTTCACCCTGTGTTAACCACTCTGTGCTAATGCTACTTGCACCAAGAGAGTCAAAAATCGTAGAAAAATCGAGGATGCTTTGCACAAAGAGTTCAAGCTCTCTTTCATTTCGGCTTGTGTTTTGTGTCATTTTTGCCCAATCGGATGAGGAAGAAAACAATATTTGCCTTGCAGCTAAATTGAGCGCGCGTTCTTTAAGTCCTGTATCATCTGGAAATCTTTGAGCTAGTTCAATCATGCGTTCAACTGCTTTTAAGTTATAATGATAAATCCAACTATTTGTATTATCAAGTAAATTTTCGCCATATCCATTGCCTTCTGATGAGCTAAGGAAAAAATCAGCTTTATCAAATTCTTGCTTGTTTTCAGAAAGCTCTGAAAGCGTATGAAGGGATACGTCATTGTGAGCGTGTGTGTTTTGTATAACTTCAGAAAGCCATGTGATTCCTTCAAACCATGTTTGTCCAAGGTCTTGGTCATTTATTACACATACAAGGGATGTTTTTTCGCCTTTTAATTCTGTTGATGATTCGCAAAGTCTTTGGGCAATGGCATCAACATAGGTTTGAGCATCGAGTTTTGCCTGAGCATTTGCTTTTTCGATATTATATGCTTCATGTGGAGTTGCTTTTGACCAGTACTTAAAACCAGTTGCATAACGCGCTTGGTCTTTTTTAAAAAACATTTGCAAATCATCGATAGTTGATTCAAATCCTATATCTCGGTTTTGATCGCGGTAGATAGGATTATGTATAAAGCCATTAGAACCAAATACTGTGTCTCTTCCGAGGCTATCATGGGCAAAAACAGCTAAAGAGTTTTTGCAACGCATAGGGGCAAAAATTCCCTTTTCTGACGGTGGGTCTGAAAAAAGAAACCCATGTGTATTAATAACGGTAAAATCGAAGCCATGCTTTTGAATACTGTTTTCAATCGAAGGTGCATACCCCATCAATGGTAACCAAAAACCTTCGCTCATTGTTTTAAATGTTTTTTTATGTGCTTGAATGCCAGCGCTTATTTGAGCATCAATTAATTCAGGTGAATGAGTGTAATGCGGTAAATAACAGTGTTCTGCGGTTGTTGCAAGAAGCTCGATACGGCCAGCTTTTGCATGCTCAATAAATTTTACTAATAATGTACCTTGGCACACACCGGCAAAATACGCATACGCTTGCTTGAGGTTTTTCATATAGGCTTGCGCTAAGGTATTTAAAGTTGGGTTATCCTTTGTTTTTTGAATTTCTTTTTCACCCAATTCAATGAGGTTTTCTAACCATAGTGTATAATGCTCTTGGATTATATAGTCACCTAAAAGAGAGCATAATGTAGGTGTGATTACCATATTAACTTTAAACGGAATATTTAAAGCGCTAAGGTTATCGAACATCTTTAATAAAGGTATATAGGTGTCCGTTATTGCTGGAAACAGAACACTGTTCCATGCATCTTGCACGAGAGAGGTGTCTTGGTCAGAAGCCGCTATGTTTGGCTGATGTAAGACAATACATAATGTTAGCGAATGTTTTTGTTTGTTTTGTTTCATAATACCATTAATCTTTGACAAATGAATGTCGGTGTTCATTGTAGTGCTTTTTCAATATGGCAGGTAATCCTGATAATTTTAATACTGGAGAGCATGCTTTTTGTATACCTGCAAGGCTAATATCCAACGGAATTTTTGGTTTTAAAATTCTTTGTGAAGTAGCCAAAATAACTTTTTCTTTGTTTTCAAAAGATGCAATCAGTGAGGCATGGAATGATGGATATTCTGCAGCTAATAATACGAATTGTTCTCGGTCTGTAGGATTCAATTGAATATCAAATGTTTCTGAAACCTCATCAGTATTTTTATCGCAGTGGTATGACAAACGAATATTAAATGATTCGAACTCTGGGTCTGCTGAGTGTTCTAAAAACGTTTCGTGTTTAAAGTCCCACGTTACATAGCACCATGCTGGATTGCGAAGAATTGCAACAACCTTGTTTTCATTGTATGAAAATGGAAGTTCTAAAGCTTCTTCGTTACTTTCAGTTTCAGGCGCTATTTTGCTTGAAGAACTTTCATCTTCAATTGACTCCAAAATTTCGCTAATAATATAATAACGTGTCAAATTTTCGGGTATGTCTATTCCGTAATCATCACTTAATGCAAGTAAATCTGTAGATGATAACGTTTCAAGATACGAACGTGTTAAATCAGTTTTTTCCATATCCTCATCCTTCCCTTACGATATGATGAATGTTATTGCAAATTGTGTCAATAGGGTTGGAGGCCTTTTTTTGCTTTTTTACAACAACTAGATAGATTAGCTATGAAAATTGATTTCCGTAACACTAAGCGGTGCCTGAATTGCAATAATTTCACTTTCGCTATTGTTCAAAAAGCCGAGGTGCTTTTTTGGTATGGTAAGTTGGACTGCGGCAAGTTGTAATCGTTTTATTCCGAGCTGTTTTTTTAATAGTTTGTTTAGCTTAAAGTTTCCGTATTTGTCATCGCCTGCAATGGGGCAGCCAAGTTTTGCCAAATGTATGCGTATTTGGTGCATTCTGCCTGTGCCCAGTTGTAAGCGTACAAGGTTTAGACTCTGCGTTTGTGTGCCTTCTGGCGTTTCAAGCGAAACAGTAGAAGTTTTTTCTACCATGTAATGGGTAAGGGCAGGCTTTGTTACGCCTTTGGTGGTAATAGAGTCGGTAATGGTGCCGCTTGTTTTTGGAAAATCGCCCGTGCATATAGCACAATACTCTTTTGTAATTTCTTTTCCTGCAATTAAATCTGTCCACGTACTTGCCGCTTTTGAGTTTTTTGCAACAATTAAAAGCCCTTCAGTTTCTTTATCTAATCTGTGTACAAGATGCACTTTTTGTCCAACTTGGCTTGCAAGCAAAGTGTCTACGCTGTGTACAACTCCTTGCCCACCTTGTGTTGCAAGACCTGCAGGTTTATTAATTATGTAGATATCGTCGTTTTCATATATTATGGGTAGTGTTTTCATCCGATATAGTATATACCATATTTATTTTTTTATGCAAGTATGGTAAAAGAAGGTTTTAGATGAAGCGATTAATAGCACTTATAATTATAATACTACTATGTGGTACTTTTTCACTGGTTTCAGAACAACTCGTGTCAACAAAGTGGGGTTACTCCCTTGATTTGCCTGAAGGGTATGCTATTACGTCTAGCCAAGATGGCGACCGTTATCAATTTGACCATTCACTATTTTCAGTAACACTCTTAATAGCATCCTATGATATTGAGCGCTTTGAAACTGCACAGGCGGCACTTGAGAATGTATATGATAGTTTACAATTACAAGGCGATATGGAAGCTTTATTATGGAATAATGAAGAGCAAGTAGTTGGAATGTATGGTTTTTCAACAAGTGGTGTAGACTATACAGGATGGGCTGTTTCCGTGTTGCTTCCTGGGGCAAAAGGAACGACGGTGTTTTTATGTTACGCTCCATCTGCACAGTTTACTCAGAATGAACAAATTATTATTTCTACCCTAGATTCTATTGGTACCTCACAAGGAGCGGTTTTACAAGCAGGTATACTTACCTCATTCGCATATCCAAAAGAAGGGGATCAACAAATCGAATTAGAGGTTAGCGGCAAAAAAATTAACACAACAATAGATAAAAGCGATATTGCTGCAAGTGAATTTGTGGTACAGCGAGAGTATGCAATATTAACCTATTTTGCAAACACTCAGCTTTGGAAAGAAGCTTGGCAGCGCTTTTATAGGATTGTGTATAGAGACTCCTATAAAAGATTACAAAGAGTTTCTTTTTCAATGTACAATGCTCTTTATAGAGATATAAAAGAAGCATATCCCGATGATTTTGATAAAGAATTGGCTCAAACCTTACTAACATGGGTGCAAGGATTTGAGTATCTGAGAATACCGCTCGGTACCGATTTTGTGCCCTTGCCAAGTATTATCTCTGGAGAAGGCTCGGATTGTGATTCAAGGGCGCTACTTTTGGCAGTATTAATGAACCAAATGAGATACGATACAATGCTATTTGTTTCGAGAGAGTATTCACACGCATTATTTGGCATAGCAATAGAGGGAGAAGGTGCACGATTGGAGTCAAATGGCATAAGTTACCTTCTTGGAGAAACTACTGCGCCTGTTTCAATAGGTCTTGTTCCTCAAGAGATGAGTGAAATAACAAATTGGATAGCAATAGACGGTTTATAGAATTATATCACTGCCCCTGTTGCATTTACTAATAATGAATATACATCATTAGCTGTTTCTGCAACAAGCAAAGAGTCACGTAGTTCTTTGTTTTTTAGCTTTGAACTAAAAAAGGAAAGCGTTTGTAAATAGTAAGCATGTTGATTATACGCTGCAGCAATCATAAAAAGAAGGCGCACTGGTTCATCGTCGATTGTTTGAAAATCAATAATGTCGCCTTTGCTTATTCCTACCGCCATTACTAAGTCTGTAACAGAAGAAAGTCTCACATGAGGAATTGCAATACCTCTACCTATGGCAGTAGACATTAGCGTTTCTCTTTTAATGATTTCATTTATTAGCTCTTCAGAATTTTTAATTTGAGGAGCTGTGCTAAGAGTATTTGCTAAGGCTGTAAGAGCATCGTGCTTTGTTGAATGGTTTAGAAATACAATTCTATCAGGAGATAGGATATTTTCAATTTGAATTTGGTTTGATACAGCAGGGGTTTTTGTGCCAGTTGAAAGGCGTTCGTTTACCCATCTTTCAATTTCGCATTTTTTAAATCGCCAAACAGTACCAATTTTCCCAGAGGGTATTTCACCTTTTTGAGCCCAGTCATACACAGTTCTTTCTGAAACTCTTAAATATTTTGCGACCTCTTCGATTGTAAGAATCTCTTCTTCCATTTTTGCTCCCGCATTCCTTTGCTTATAAGGAATTATAGTAATCATCACTACGTTTATTGCGAAGTGTAAAGAACATTTTGCATAATATGCGATATTTTGTCAAGTATCGCATACGGAACATTCTCGAAATTCAATTTTGAATAACTAGTTAAATTTAGCCGCAAGAATTAACAGGATGTTTTTTTTGTGTAAAAGAAAAAAAATACCATTATCCTGTTTTATCCTGTATATCAGCGGCTATAAAAAAGACACATGTAGATGAAAATTGATTTCCCTGGTCTATATATGAGCCATCTTACTCAAACATTATTTTTTTGATAACTCATGAAGAGCATCATAAGGGTATAGATCTCCAAGTGTTGTGTGTATAATTTCTTGCTTTTGAGAGCCAAAGCAGATGGGAGTTTCTGGAGGGGCAAATTCTGACAAAACTTGTCTGCAAATTCCACAGGGGCTTACTGGGTAGTCAGCGCTCGGTGTTGCAACAGCAAGGGCTTTAAATGTTCTATAGCCTTGAGTAAGAGCGGTAAATAGACCTGTTCTCTCTGCACAATTTGTTGCTCCAAAAGATCTGTTTTCTACATTCACGCCAGTTATTACTGTTCCATCTTCCATTAAAAAAGCAGCTCCCACAGGAAAATTGGAATACGGTGAATATGAATTTTTTGCTGCGTCGTACGCAATATCAAATAATTCTAACATGTCCATGGTGTCCTCCTAAATAAAAACTCGTACATACATGCTGCGCCCCTTGACTAGAGAGGCTACTCTATTATACCATACAATTGCATGAAAATAAATAAGAAAAATCTTTCATTAGTAGGCCTGTTAATTCTCTTTTCTGTAGCGTATTTGCTTCTTTCTACAAAACCAGCAAAAAACGCTTTGCAACTTGTACCACAGTGGTCTATTGATATAAACAGTGCTCAGGTGTCTCCAACAAATTCGGAAGTAAAACCTTTTAAACTCGGTCAACAAATTGGTTATTATACCCCCGAAGGAACTATTGCGTCATTGCATACATTGCAAGATAGAGGATCAATTTCAAGTCATTTTTTTGCTCCTTTTTCTTCAAACGCAGCAGATGTAGTTTTTTTTACACAGCGTAGCGAACAAAGTGGGGTGCTTGAAAAGGCAGGATTCCCTTTTTTTGAAGGAGATAGGATTTTTTTATTTTCTCCATCAGGTAACTCTTTTTCTTCACATTCGAGTGATGGGAGCGAAAAATGGTTTTATGAAGATTATGCACCAATTACAACTTTTTATTCAAATGAAGAGGGTATCGTTGTAGGGTTTGCAGATGGAAAAGTTATGGTGTTTAATTCAGATGGGAGCATTCGCCAAGACTTTTATCCTGGAGGGAGTGAGTATGAAATTGTTTTCGGCTCTTCCTTATCTCCAAGTGGTAGATATGTTGCATGTTTATCAGGTTTAGATATGCAGAGAATTATTATTACTGACATTGAAGGAAATACCAGTAAAATTATTTTTCATGAATATATTGAAAATGCGGTAATTGAGCAAAGTTTAGTGTACTTTAGTACTAATGAACAATATGTGTTTGCAAATGTAAAAGATGGGCTTGTTGTTATTGATATAAAAGAAAAATCGGACATTCACATTCCAATTGAAGGTAAGGTAGTAACAATAAAAGAAGTGCAAGATGGAAATTACTATTTTGTGCTTAGTAAAAATCGGAATGAAAGCACAATAACTATTTTCAATGACAATATGTTTGAGGTTGGTTCATTTGTTTATGAAGAACAGAATTCATTTATCGATTCTGATGAGGAATATGTTTATATAGGCAATGGGTCCGTTATTTCGAAAATGTACGTAGAATAAAGAATTTTAAAAAGGTGACACAATTATTTTGTAGATAAATGCTGTTACAGTTGTGATTGAAACAGGATATCTGGAGGAAGAGGATGAATAAAAAAAAGATTGGTGTGTGTGTTGGGATTGTGTTTTCTTTAATTCTTACCAGTATTTCTTTTTTATATGCTTTTGATTGGGCGCAAAAACCTGTTAGGGCAAGTTCTTTGTTTTCAGAAATACGTGGGGATAGTTTTAATGCTGGGGTTGTGTTTGCAAGTCCTGGAGAAGTGGCTGTTGCAGAAGAAGGTCATGTTATAATGATGCTTGCTTCTAATTCATCTAATATGGGTTGGTTTGAGTCTCCTTTGGGGAATGCGGTAATTGTAGCCCATAAGAATGATATGATGTCTGTGTATTCAAACCTTAATAATATTAGATTAGAGCAAGGAAAAAGAGAAGTTGTTGCAGGCGAAGTGCTAGGTGTGAGCGGGCAATCTGCTTGGAGTGATGGAAGTGAGGGTGCAGGCTTTCAGATAATGGACACAAAAATGAAAAGGCTCATAAATCCAGCGGTGCTTATGCAAGATCTTCCGCAAAGTCAGAGAGTGCCTGTTACAGGTGTTATAGCAGTAAACAGAAATGGAGAAAGTTTTCCTCTGTACAACGGGGCAATTTTTAAAGCTGGTGCATACACCTTGTATATGGATAGACCCGCGACAGGAATGATTCATGGTTCAAGTGTTGCTTTAAATGGGGAAGTAAAAGAAACTATAAATTACGACACCTTGGAAAAAATCGATAATTCTCTAGTAGTATTTGGAAACAAAAGTTACCACTACAATGAAATATACATACAAGACGACAAAATGAGGCTTGCCGATATACTGCTAGCGAGAGGAACGAACACGATAGAGATTTCATTGTCTAATGTAGGCGAAACCGAAAGTTTTGCACGGCATAGGATAAGCGTTAACTAATTAATAATTAACAAGTAATAATTAATAGGACCGTTTTATGTATGAAAAAAAGGTTCATGTATCACTAAAAATCTTGTGGTGGTTGATACCGTTTTCATAAATTTTCGTTTCAATTATTAATTATGCATTATTAATTATTAATTGCAAATAACTCCACCGCCCAGTACAACTCCATCTGTATACGCAACTACCGACTGTCCTGGTGCAATGGCGCTTTGGGGGGCGTCAAAAACCACTTTATAGCGAGATTCTACTGCATTTCCCTTTTCTGCATTAAGTGGGATAATGGTTGCCATGCAGGGCTTTGATGCTAGCCGTATTTTTACCATTGCTCTAAACTCCGTTTGCGGGGCATATCCTCCTGCCCATACCCAGTTGTCTGCATTTAATTCAGAGGCCATTAAATCATCACTTCCTGCAAGGACTACCGTGTTGTTTTCTTTATTTATAGCATGTACATACAAGGGCTTTGTAGAACTTACACCTAAGCCGCGGCGCTGTCCAATGGTGTAATGTTCAATTCCTTTATGTGTTCCTAATTTTTTTCCGTCAATATCAATGATATCTCCAATAATAGATTCTTTATCTGAAAACACAATATCAAAATATTCACTTGGTATAAAGTCTTGGCTTTCTGCCCTTGAGGCTGCAAAAAGATTCATCTCTTGTGCCATTGCCTTTGTTTCGGCCTTTGTAGAAGTACCAAGCGGAAAGCGAACTTTTTTCAGAATTTCTGAAGGAA
>CAYJPS010000041.1:0-19730 GCA_964372135.1 uncultured Treponemataceae bacterium
TTTGCTTCTTGTCCTTTTGCATTGTTTCCAGAAATTGTGGCACCTTCGTACATATGTATAGTACCACCATTCGCATAGACCCCACCTCCTTTACCTGGAGAATTGAGTGCAGTTTTTCCAAGCATATCTGCAATATTGTTTTCAATGTTGCTTCCATCTTTTAGATTAATAGTACCGCTACTATATATTGCACCGCCTTCACCGGTATTTCCTTCATTTTTATTATTTTGTAAGGTAGCACCATCGTTTAAGGTAAGCGTTGCGCCAGACTCTACTCTTATAAGAGGGTCAGTTGCACTTACAGAACCTCCAAGACTATTAACCCCGCCTTGCCCGTCTATAGTAAGATTTTGAAGTGTAAGTTCTCCGCTCGTTAAATTGATTAGAGCTCCCGTGTACAAGGTGTTACGTTGTAGTGTAATATCTTTACCTGAATCTGCTTGCCAAGTACCGCTTTCAGACACTTGTAATGCACTTCCAACCAACAAGGTGCCACTCCCTCGTGAAAATTTTGCAATTGCAGCTTCAAACTCATCTTGGTTTGTTACAGCCATTCTGCTTCCACTAGTTAAACCATCCCCATTACCCAGTGACGTGTTTCCAATATAGATTTCATCAATAGGTGGCAATACTTTTAAGTCATTTCCAACTCTGTAAAAACTTACACCCTCTATATCACTTGTAAAAATATTTTTGTTTGCATCGGTTACTCCGCCCGTAATAACTATTTCATCGCCAGTGTATGCATGAGGCCTAATGCCTATGCTTCCTTGCGAGCCAATAAGAACGTCTGTAACATTAATTTTACCTTGTTTTGAAGAATCAATATATGTATATGAGACATTATTCTTGCTACCCCCAGCTAAGACCTCACCCGAAACAGATCCCTCGATAACATTATTTTTAATTGTAGGATTGCCGCTAATATTAAAGATTCCAGGAATTTGTGCTAAGGTTACTTCAACAAGCACACCACCGCCTGAAACCCCTGCTGTATTTTTAGTGATAGTGCCACCACTCATATTAAAGATACTATTCGCACCTTGCCCCCTAATATTAACGCCTCCACCATATTGCTGTGCAGTGTTTAAAGCAATTAAGCCCCCTGTCATAGTAAAATTAGTACTATGCCAAACATACACTCCACCACCAGAAGGATTATCTCCTACAGTATGTGTATAATTTTTTATAATACTACCATTTTCCATTAAAAATTCAGAAGAAACTCCAACAAAAACACCTGCTCCATAGCGACCTTCGTTTGCTTCAACTTTCGCAGTACTGTTTTTCGGCATAGTAAAAGCAGAATTGTTTTCAATTAAAACGCCTCCGCCAAAATATGAAGAATAATTTCCAGTTATACTTCCACCTGACATGATAAAATCTGAACCTGTGCTATACAGACCTCCACCCTTTCCATTGCTCGAAGCATCAACTCTGTTACCTGCAATTCCACCACCCGACATGGTAAAATTTGCATCAATCAAATACACCCCTCCACCATGCATCGCAGTATTCGGAGAACCTTCACTTCCAATATTACCACCAGTCATAGTAAAAGTGCTTCTATCTGAAACATACACCCCACCACCACTAGTAGTTGCAGTGTTGCCGTTAATTTCACCCTTGTTTAAAGTAAAACTTGCTTCATCTACAAAAACACCGCCACCATATGTATTATGACCTGAATTGTTTACAGCCTCGTTGCCTATAATAGAGCCACCATTCATAATAAATGACGCAAGATTTTCAGATACAAATACAGCCCCACCTTTACTGTCGCCCGCATTGTTATTCGCAGTATTACCGCTTATGGTACCACCAGAAAGCGTAAATAAGGAGCGTTCTGTAGTAAATTTGTCACCATTATACTTACCATCACCATTTACTGCAATTGCGCCGCCAAAATCAGCTTCGTTACCTGAAATAGTTCCAGACTTCATAGTTAATGTAGCACCATCTTCCACATAGATAGCGCCACCACTACACCCACCAGCAAGTCCAGCTACATTACCACTTATAGTACCGCCATCTAATGTAACAGTGGCACCATGGTTTATAAAAATACCACCGCCATCAATATCTGCTTTATTAGCATCTGCGTCTTGAGTACCACCAATTGTCCCACCAGTCATAGAAAAGCTACCAGCATTGATATAGACTCCACCACCATTACCGCTATTGTCTGCAGTATTTGAACGTATGGTTCCCTTTGTCATAGAAAAGATCCCATTTTCTACATATACGCCTGCGCCGTGCACTGCAGTATTACCTTGTATTTCTCCACCAGCAATAGTAAAGCGTGCATTTCTATCGACAAACACGCCAGCACCATTGGTTTCATTACCGCCAGTAAGTGTAAGATTCTCTCCAAGTGTAACGTTAACTCCGGCTCCACCAACATATAAGACACGCTTACCGCTTTCCGCGGTAATTGTTCCTTGCGCATCCTCACCCCAACCTTGTAAGGTTATGTTTAAAGTTGAATCACTGTCTATAACGATGCTACTCTCAGAATCACTTGAGCCACCGTCTACATTTCCTTTAATATGTATGGTATACATGGCATTTTTATCACTATCGCCGGCTATCGCATTCTCTATCGCAACAACAGCACTTTCTACATCTCTATATGGATTATTTGCGGTACCTGCATTGCTTCCGCTTGCATTTTGCGCAACATAATAGTTACTGCGTATTTTTCCAACAGAACTTACGGTAACGGGACTTGAAGACAAGCCTCGACTATCGGTAAATGAAACAGTATACACAGGACTTTGAGAGCTTACTTGACCTGTATAGAAGTATACACTGTTACCAACGCTATGAATAAATCCCAACCCCTCTTCATCTTCAAGCACATACTCATCACTTGGGTTTTCGGTGTCTAATGAAGAATCAACTGTAAGAGTACCTCCACCTGTTGTTAAACCATAGCGGCCTCCATTGATAGTAACAGAGGTTATGTCTCCATGTATTCCTTGCCTATCTGCCAGGGTTCCTGCATTAAAAGCTAAAACCCAATTTCCACTGGCAATTTCATTATTTTTTCCAAGAAAAACACTGCTTGGCGAAATGGGGTTTGAGTTTACCGCTAGGCTGTACTTATAGTCATCAAAAATACGCTCTGAATCACGTTCTTGTATTCTAACCGTTGCAGATAAGTTTTTGCCCCCGCTCTTATCCCACGAAAGCAGCGAATCTTCTGTAAAGGTAAGGGTTATTTTTGATTTATCGGTTGGAGATTGTTCAATTGTGTAATCGTCAGGAGTACTAGGAGCATTTCCATCCACCCAATCGACTAAGGATACATTTAAGTTATAACTTTGAGGATTTCTAAGTGTAAAGGTAATGGTTCTTGGTGCGCCCGATGGGATGTTTACTAGTCCATCGTTATCTTCTGGGTAATTTCCGCCGTACTCAATTAGTTCAATACCGGCTGTGTTGGTATAATATTCTAGAAAGCCTACTATATCTACATTCCACATATCACATGATAATAAAAAGATTGGTATTAGCAAAATAAATAGTATTTTTCTCAACATTATATTCTCCCAGAAAACGGCGTATGAAAATTATAAATGCAATATGAACAATATAATCTCTATGTATTGTACCACTTTTTAGTATAAATTTCAAGTAAACTATAGTATTACACAGGGAAATCAATTTTCATCCAAAAGTGTTCTTTTTATGGCCGCGGACATACAGGATTAAACAGGATAATGGTACTTGTTCCCTTAACACCGCAACAAACATCCTTTGCATCCTGATAATTCTTGCGGCTAAATTTAATTAGTTATTAAAAATTGATTTCCGTGAGCTGCAAAAGTCAATTATTGACTAATTGCCTATTATCTGCCATACTATTAGTATATCATGGATACACTTGAAGAAACTGGATTAAACGGCGCCTATGAGCAGTTTAAAGACGGAAATCCAATAAAAGCAAAAGAGTTACTCGAAATTGCACTAAGAAGATCATTAGATAATGAAGAGATTATTTTTATGCTTAAGTGTGCACAGTATTGGATTGAAGCGTATAAAAAAATGGATACTATGCCGTCCAAATTTCAAACTGGTGAATTTTTATTAGCAGAGTGGACAAACTTTGTGCACTTTATTGGTAATAAAGAAGATGTATTTCCCCAAGCTGTCTATGCAACAAAAAAAGGTATTTTTACTATTGCGCTTGAAAACTATCAGTTTATGATAAATGAAAAAGATAAGTCCTTACGTTCAGAGCTCCTTGGTCGCATAGGTCTATGCCATAAATGCTTAGGCAATTATGAAAGTGCAATACGCTTTTTGCAAGAAGCAAATGCTATGAAACCAAACTCTGCTCAAATCTTAGCTGAACTTGGAGACTGTTACGCATTATGTGGTGAAGAAAAAACAGCAAAGGTTTTGTTTCGTGAAGCATTTTTTATCTCAGCCCAAGATGTTAATGATACATTTTTAGAAGCAGAATTATATAGCACTCTAAAAGAAAGTACTCAAAAAAAAGGCTTTACAGGTCCAGAGTTAAAAGAATGGATTCCTGTATATGGAGTTCTATTTGGTGTATTTAATGTTAAACGAGAACTGAGAGCCTTAGAATCAGGTAAACTTCGCCAAGCAGTTTTCGCATTGGAAAAAGAATTACAAGAGCAAGAGTATCAGAATACCATCTTAGTACCACGTCTTATAAATCATTATTTTTGGCTTATTGATCATCACCTTACAACAACTGGGGAGCGGTCAAAAATAAATGAAATTCTCATAAAAATAAAACTACTTGACGACGATGTGTACGAACTATATACAACATAAACAGCTCTAAATTATAGTATAATAAAAAATAAAACCCATTCTTATCGCCTATAACCCTTGAGTATTTTTTGTAAAAATGATATACTTATTATTAAGCAGTAGTGATTTTTTGGTACTTCTGTTATTTTTATTGAACATGCGCTTTTTAAGTGCAAGGTTATCGCAGTAGGAGAATTAATGTCAGAAACATTGGTAAAATCTGTCCAGGATATGCTGAATGAAGAAAAATGGACTCGAGCAACAATCAGCAACTATACAAAAACACATTTCATTGAATTAGCGAATGTAGTTGAAAGTGCTCATCAAGAAAATTGCATGGATGAAATTCAAGCACTTTGCGATGAACATTTAAGCCATACAAAACATAGCATAATTGCACTATACATATCAGGGATGATTGCTTTAAAGAAAAAAACGCTTGATAACTCTTCTCTCATTGAACTTATTAATATTTTTCAAGATAATCACAAGGGAAGTGTTGTAGTATACCTATGCGAAAGCATTCTTGCTGAAGATGATAGTAATAAATTTGCATTAAGAACATTAGCAGATGCATACAGCCAAGACAACAATGAAAACGTTTGGGAGATTTATGAAAAAATTGTCCGCTTAGATTATGAAGAAGCAGACATTGCAAAACTCCTTGCAGAACACTACGAAAAAGAAGATAACCAAGATGATGCAATTGATTACTACAAAAAAGCTCTTTTGCGCTATGTATCAAGAAAAAGTGAAAATCAAATTAAAGAGATTTGGTCTAAGCTTGTAAGTGTAATCCCTGAAGAAATTGACTTTTTCCTCCTTGTACAAAGAAAAATTGCGAAAACAATTTCAGATGTTCGAAGTGCTACACTTATGCAAGACTTATATGTTTACTATAAAGACAAAAAAGATTGGACTATTTCAATTGACATATTAAAACTAATTTTAGACATCGACGAAAAAGATTCTTGGGCAAGAAAAGAGTTAGTTGAATGTTTTAAAGGTAAATATTCAGGACACAGCCAACTAGATGATTATATTAAAGTTTCAAACCTAAACCAAAGTTGGAGAAATGTTTTTGAAGCAATCAGCGACTTTGAAAAGCACATTGCTTTTGATGCAAAGAACTTTGTATTTCACCGAACATGGGGTGTTGGGCTTATTAAAAAAGTTGAAAATGATGAAATATCTATTAACTTTGGAAAAAAACATGGCATTCGTGACATGTCATTAAAAATGGCTGTTAATGCATTACAACCTTTACAAAAAGACCATATTTGGGTATTAAAAGCTACAAAAGCAAAAGATGAATTATCTAAAATGGTTAAAGCTGATAAAATATGGACACTGAAAACTATTATCAAGAGTTTTGATAATAACTGCGATTTTAAGCGAATTAAATCTGAACTTGTACCTGCAATCTTAACAACAAGTGAATGGACAAGCTGGAGCAACACTGCCAGAAAGCAAATTGAAAACGATCCTACATTTGGTATTAATCCTAACGATATAACAATGTATAATGTTAGAGAAAGAGCCATTTCGCAAGAGGAAAAGCTTTCAAATGAATTTAAGGCACAAAAATTATTCTTTATGAGACTTGATATCTTAATGCGATTTTCTCAAGAGGCAGACACTGAATCTGAATTATTTGCAGATATGTTTGACTACTTTGCAGCTCATATTCGTTCTTTTTCTACAGTTAATGAGCAAACAATTGCAGCATTCTTAGTTATACGACGAATTGTTGCAGAGCACCCTCATTTAGACACAGGAAGCAGAGTTACATTTGAGCAATTTTATAGTGGTATTGAAAACCCTGTAGCATTGTACAACTCACTTAAAGATACAAAAAATACTTTTTTACGACAAGACTTTTTACATTGTATTAAGTCTCTACTACCAAATTGGGCAGAGCAATATGTACTACTCTTCCCTTCAGTATTACACCACGATATGCTTACATCGCTCTTAAATACTGGTCACACTGACTTAGTAAAACAACTCGCAGTAAACAGCTTTGAAAATTATCGTGATTATCGAGATGCTGCAATTTTCTTTTTCAAAGAAACACAAACTGAAGATTGGTTTACAGATGCAGATATTTCATTTGAAAAACAGCTTATTACTTTAATCAGAATCATGAATCTCTGCTACAGGGAAATTGCTAACCAACATGATACAACAGAAAATAAAAAAGTAATTCGAAATATCCAACAAATACTCTTTAAGGACAACGTCTTATTAAATTATATGTTGGAAAATGATTCTGATACTATTACAAGACTGTATACCGTTGTAAATGATGTTAAAGACTTAGACCCTGCAATTAAGCAAACAGTTAGAAACAGAATTCTTGAAAAGTATCCAGAATTTAAGTTCCATAATGCTATTGAAGAAAAAACTGTTGTACCTCGTGGCCTAATTGTAACATTGAACATGCTTAATAAGAAAAAGCAACAATTAGAACATATAGTTAATGTGGAAATTCCTGAAAACTCAAAAGAAATTGGTGAAGCGTTGGCACAAGGCGACTTGAGAGAAAATGCTGAATACAAAGCAGCAAAAGAAAAGCAAAGTCAGCTAGACAATGCAGCAAGCCGACTTCAAGACGAAATTGAAAAAGCTCAGGTTTTTGATCCATCAACGGTAACTATCGCTCAAGTAGGTTTTGGAAATACTGTACTATTGTTAAATAAGGAATCAAATACTACAGAAGAATTTACTATATTTGGCCCATGGGAATCTGATCCAGATAATAAGATTATTTCTTATATGTCACCACTTGGACATGCACTTTTAAACTCAAAGGAAGGCCAAGAATTACAATTTACTATTAATGAAGTTAAACATTCATATGAAGTAAAAAGTATAAAGGTTGCAGATTTTTAAGAATTACCGATAAGTACAAAAAAAAGACTGACTACTGATACAATCAGCTGTCAGTCTTTTTACTTTTAAAGCATCCCCTAGCCTTCTAATATTGCTTTAGCCTTTGCTTTTATACTATTTGCAACATCGCCTTCAGTTAATGATTCAACTGTCCCTCGTAAACTGAGATATGGATTTTTCTTATATATATCAAGTCCTGTTCCTTGAGTTGCTACATCGGTACTTAATAAGTATGCTTCGCAAACTTTTTCAAATTTTGAATTTTCATATTTCGCAAATTCTTTCCCTAATGCATAGCGAAGATTTTTCTTTTTATCGTCCCCTACTACTTCTAACGCTAACACAATGGCAGCATCAATTCCTTTGCTTATATCATGTTTTATGAGTGAACTTGCAACATTTGCTTTTACAGAATCACTTACTATAGGTGCCTTTAATAAATCTACCATGTAATCAATACCATCATCATAGTTAAAATAAGCCATAGTATCATAGCATTTGTTTTTGATTGCTACTTCAGTATCATTTTTTGCCCTATATAATAGCGCAGGACCTGCTTCCTTTAACTCTTGTTTATATACAGCATCTATGGCTTGTAGTCGAACTTTATAGTGATCATCTTTTAAACCATTAAGTAATAAGTTTTTTGCGTCCTCACTCGTGTTTGTTACAAGCCCTTTTATTGCGTATTCTCGCAAATTAGGATCAGTTGACTCATATAGGTCGACTAAAATTTGAGTTGAGTTTTCAGGGTCAATATTTCCTATAGCCTCTGCAGCGTACATTCTTACATAGGAGTTTTCATTATCATCTTCAACCAACTCAACGAGCATATCGTACGTTTCAGCAGCTTTTATTTGTGCTAAAGCTCGCACAATATTTTGTCTTTCACCAGTTGTTAAATCATTTTCAAGATATTCAACTAAATACAAGGCTTCTTCACTGCCACCAATTTGCCCCAAGGCTGTTATTGCCGCATTAAAATATGATGATTCTTCACTATCTATGAGTCCTTGTAGTAAGGGAGCAGCTTCAAGTATGTTTAATTTTCCAACATAGTTTATAAGCGAATTAACTGTTGAGTTTTTTTCATCATAAGGATCTTCTAGCAAATATAAAGCATACTCTTTTAATGACTCATCTTCAAAAGTAGAAAAATATACAATAATTCTGTCTTTTAGCGCAGTATTTCGTGTGCTTTCAAACACCTCAGCTAACTCTTCAGAATAGGTATCATCATTTTCAGAGATTAATGTTGAAACTAAATTTGTAACTTCTGTGTCCAAACCAAACTGCAAAATCTCCAACCTTTCTTCACGTTGTGATTTTATTTCTTGTTTTGATGGCTCTTCAGATTCGGTTGTACTTACTGTTTCTGTTGTTGCTTCACTGGGCTCTACTGTACTCTCTACTTCAGCAGCTGTTTGCTCACCTGATTGTGAAAAAATACTTTGAAATGAACAGAAAAAAATACATACCCACAATATTGAAGTGTATTTCATAATTCTCCTTTTGCTATTTTCTTCCAATTGATGATGTATAACGCTTCATAAAAGAATCTTTATATGCAGTAAAGCTATCTTCTTTTATAGCCTCTTGAATTTCTTTCATCATATTATGTAAAAAAGCAAGGTTATGATAACTAGCAAGCATTGAGCTTGCAATTTCATTGTTTTTATATAGGTGTCGTAAATATGCTCTTGTATAATTTTTACATATTTTACAAGAACACTCGCTGTCAATTGGAGTAAAGTCATTTTCATACTGAACCTTCTTAATAGCAATTGGACCATCCTTTGTAAAATATGAGCCATTTCGAGCATTGCGTGTTGGAAGGACACAATCAAACATATCAATACCATTAGATATAGCTTCTAAGATATAGTCTGGTGTACCTATGCCCATAACATAGCGTACTTTATTTTTTGGAAGCAAAGCAGTAGTATATGCAAGGTATTCACAATAGTCTTCATACGGCTCCCCTACAGAAAGGCCACCAATTGCAATTCCAGGTAGATCGAGATCAGATACAAATTCTGCACTTTCTTTCCTTAATTCTTTGAAAAAGTTTCCTTGAACAATAGGAAATAAATGACCTTCATAGCCCTCGTCCTTTCTTTGTAACCATGTTTCTTTTGCCCTATTTGACCAAAGTTTTGTTATGTATAATGCTTCCTTTGCTTTTTTTTCAGTTATACCATGACCAGTACATACATCAAGCTGCATTTGTATATCTGAATTAAACTGTGCTTGTATGTTAACAATGTATTCTGGGGTTAAAAAGTGTTTAGAGCCATCGATATGACTTTGAAATTTAACACCCTCTGTAGTAATTTTTCTAAAAGGAGAAAGTGAAAAAACTTGAAAGCCGCCTGAATCTGTTAAAAAATTCCGTTTCCATGAAGAAAAACCATGCAATCCTCCAGCTTTTTCTAAAATATCCCCGCCTGGCCGCAAGTATAAATGATAGGTATTTGCAAGTATTATATCAAAACCTATTTCTTCTAAGTCATCTTTTGTCACTGCCTTTACCGTAGCATTTGTGCCTACTGGCATAAAAACAGGGGTTGTTACCGTACCGTGAGGTAATGTTAAGGTACCACAACGCGCATTACTCTTGCTATCATTATGTGTACATGTAAAAATTTCTTTCATCAATTATATAATCCTATACTTAGTTATCGGCATTTTTATGTTCGAGCAAAACGTAATAGTACAATACTTATCCCAATAAAAACAATTACAGGAAGCCAAGCACCTGCAAGTGGTGACAAATAGCCAAATTTAGCCATGAGCATCGTAACCATTTGAAAAACATAGTACAATACAGCAGCACTAACGCAAAGAGCCAAACTTACCAACAGAACATTCTTTTTCGACTTACCCGATAAACCAATAGATAAAAACACTGTTATAAATATTACAAATGGAAATGAAAACTTCTCATGATATTGTGAACTTTCTTCAGAAAAAGGAAGTCCAGTTCTCCTTAATTTTGTAATATATTCGCGCGCTTCCTTAACAGTTACTTCTTCTACGGAGACTTCTACATTTCTGAAGGTGTCTGGGGGCTCCGTGCTAACATAATCACTACCATACTGCAATCGTAATGAAGAATTTTCCATTACATACGCGCGCACATTTGAAAAATCCCAAGATTCACCGTTCCATAATGCAGAATCGGCTCGAACTATTTGTTGCAGACTGCTATCATCATTTCGTACATAAATACTCACATTTGTAAGTTTTTGCTGCGCGTCATTATATTTATCACATCTGAAAACTGTTTTTCCACCATCAGTTAGAACAATCATTCTATTGTTATCAAAGCTTGGAGGGTCATTCAAAGCAATACTTTGCATTTCTACTTTCTTTTGCAAATTTGGTACCACAACTAAATCTTCAAAAAAGAAAAGACCAACACTTGTAACGAATGATATGATTAATATAGGCAAAGTAAATGTAAAGAGGGAAATTCCAGAAGAAAAAATTGCAGTTAATTCATTTGTTGCATAAAGCGCACTTAAAGTATATGCAGATGAAAAAAGTATTGCTAGAGGCATAGAAAATGAAATGGCTTTGGGTGTATACAGAAAACTAATATTTAAGATAACACTAGCAGGTACGCCTGTAAGTAAGTATCTCCATAAATTCATAAGTAAGTCAACAAGGACAATAGCGAATGCAAAGAAAAGCAAGGTTCCAAGAAAAGTGGGGATAAAACGTTTTAGTAAGTAAATTATTAAGGTCATTTCTTTAGAAGCCTCACAAAAAACAAAAATCCTGCTCCTGCAACTAAAAAATTAGGTAGCCACATAGTAAAAAAACCATCAAGTCCATTTCTTAGTCCAAACTGTTGTCCCATTATTAAAAAGGCCCAGTATAAAACGGAAATACAAATTCCAATAATAAGTCCAATGGTTTGTCCGTTATGTTTTCCAAAAAGTATAGAAATTGGAAATGCTAGAAATGCAAAAAATATTGAACCAAACGGAAGAGAAAACTTCTTGTGCAGTTCAAGCTCATATGTATTTAATACATTCTCGCTTGTTGTTTCATCTGCCTTTAAATTTTGTATTTCTGTTCGTAAATCATAAAAGGTCATTTCTCTTGGATTTGTGGCTGAAAAACTTGGGAAAAAATTTGATGCAAATAAATTCATAATTGCACCACCAGATTGTAAAAAGTCAAATGTTTTTTCATTACTCTCATCAAAAAATACAGCTGTAGCATCTTCCATTTCAAGTCGCATTGCAACACCTTTATCTTCAGGTGAGACAACATCTACATTTGAAGCTACAATTATTCTATCCTCTCCATCGGCTCCAGTATCAAACAGCATAAGATCAGATAGATTATTACCTTCAACTTCGCCAATAACTAGGATCGAATTTTCAAAGCGTTTTATTGAATGTGATTCTAACTCAACAGATGGATTTGAAACTAAAATTGATACATATAGCCTGTTATACGCAATTGTTCCCATTGGTAAAAGATAATCATTAACAAAAAAGGATACAAGAGAAATCGCAAAACCTAGTAATATAGCAGGAATAAGCATAAACATAAATGAGTGCCCAGTTGAACGAAGTATTAGTATTTCATTGTCACTAACCATTCTACCTAAGCACATTAAAAAGCCAACTAAAGTTGCAAAGGGCGCAGCTTGTGCGATAATAAAGGGCAGTGAATATATAATAAAAAGTATTACCTGGTTTACAGGTACTCGCTTTTCTAATATATCCTCAGCGGTTAGCAAAAGATGATTAACAAAAAATATAAGAAAAAAGAAAAGGAATGCTATTGCAAAATATATCCAGAGTTCTTTGAAAAGATATTTTATTAGAATATGCTTATTACTTTTCACCATATTAAAAAAGCCACCTTTGTGCGCAAGTGCTATACTCCAGTACTTCCAAAGCCACCTTCGCCGCGACTGGTATCACTTAATTCACTTACGATTTCAAACGATGCTTGAAAAACAGGGGCTAGAACAACTTGCCCTATTCTGTCCCCATTATTAATAATAAAGTCTTCTTGACCAAGATTAATAAGGATGACTTTTACTTCTCCTCTATAATCCGAATCGATTGTTCCCGGCGAATTTACACAAGTAATACCATTTTTTAATGCTAAACCTGATCTAGGTCGCATTTGTATTTCATATCCTAAAGGAATTTCAAAACGTAAGCCAGTAGGAATCATTTGGCGCATCCCTGGCTTTAAGCAAACCGCTTCATCGAGCAAGGCACAGACATCTGCTCCTGCAGAACCAATTGTTTGATAAGAAGGTAAAATACCACCGTTTTCTACAGTACACTTTACAGTAATTTTTTCATTATTCATTCATTCATTATAGCAGAAATGAACTAAAAAGAAAAGAGGAATATCTACATTAGGAATTACTTATTGTATTGGCGCATAGGGATTATCAAAATCTTCTATACTCATTTCTTCTAGTTTTTTGTATATACTTGGTTCAACAAACCTCGCTCTACCATCTCGAGGTGGGCGTGGTATTGAATTATGCGCTAGAATAGCATCTTCAACATTTTCTATATCGGATAGCGCTACATAAGGAGCTCCAAAAACAAGTACAGTATTATCCTCGCTTATTTTTGCAATTTCATTAAGTGGTTGTACGGCTGTTACATTTCTTACTTCAGTTCTTAAGCCCATGGCACTTGTATACACTCTATCTCCAATTTCTAAATATTTATCAATATACACTAATTTTTCATCTTCACGTTGTGTAAGTTTTAAAGCAACTTTTGCATCGCTATATGCTACATCCGCTAACCAATATCGAATCGAATAGGTATCTACAGTATCAACATAATAACCCATTACTTCGGTTTTTATAATTCCTTCATCTATACTTAATTCCGTGAGATTACTTCTTGGCAGCCATAGCACACCCTCTGCTGGGATTGCCGTGTTTAAATCAAATTCCATTGGGCGTTCAATTTTCACTTTAAATACTGGATCTTCCTGTTCCTCTTGAAGCATTGGATCTCCTAACGTATCGTACGCAATTGATCGTTCCCAATATTCAGTATAAAGCCCATCTTCTACTCTGACAAGTTTTGCATTTATGCTTTCATCCATTGGATACGTACCATCATAATAAAAGGTATAAAACGTTTTTAATGTAATGGAAGCATCAAGTGTACCATCTTCGCTTGAGTATATTGATATAATTTTCGAGTTATTTTCCCAAACACCTTCAATGTCAGAGGGATCACTTTCGCTTGTTATACTTTGTGCATGTAATCCTGTTAAAAAAATGCATGTGACAATAAATGCAATATTTATTTTTTTCTTCATCACCTATATATCGGCAGAAAATAATAGTTGCTATACAATTTCAGTTAAAAAGGAATTTAAATACAATAGTCCATTTTCTGTGAGTGAATAAAAATTGTTTTTAACACAAGCAAGATTCTTTTCCTTCCATACATTAAAAACACTCCCTATTCTATCTTCTAAGGAACTGCCAAAACGATTATAGTACTCTCGTGCATCAACACCTCGAAGGGTTCTAAAACCCATCATTAAGTATTCAAAACTCTGTTCTTCTTGCGTAAGCTTTTCCAGTAAGCTTATTTCATTAGGAATCGTAGTTATTGCAGCAAGTTTGTTCTTTATCCAAAAGTTACAATATGCATCAATATCTTGAACTCCAGTATATCTATTTTTCCCTACAGTACCGCAAGCACTGCAACCAATCCCAATATAATCGTCCATTCGCCAATATGCAGAATTATGCTTACTTTCACAGCTAGTGTTCTTTGAAAAATTTGAAACTTCATACTGGGAAAAATCGTGCTTTTTAAGAATGTCCCTTCCTAGTAACCATTGAGTATCTGAAAAATCTTCATTATACGGAAGAGTACCGTTATTAATTTTTTCACACAGAGGGGTTCTTTCTTCGATTGTTAAGCTATACAGAGAAATGTGGTCAATATCAAATTGTAAAATTGTTTCAAGTCCCCTAATAAAACTTTCGTTGGACAAGAATGGAAGGCCTGCAATTATATCAATTGAAATTTGACACGGTATTTTCTTTTGGTTACACCAGTCTTTCCAAGCCATTAATGTTTTAAGAGCACCAAGACACTCGTCTTTTGAAGAGCGTCTATTTACGCTAGAAAGCACTTTATCATCTAGTGATTGTATACCGCAAGAAATCCTGTTTACTCCACTCATAGAAAGCAACTGTAAATATTCCAATGCACCTTCATGAGCTAAGTCTGCTGGGTTTACCTCGAAAGTAACTTCTGCTTCATCATCAAAAGGGCAGAGAATTTTTAAGTTAGAAAAAAGGTACTCTACTTGACGTGAAGTAAGAATGCCTGGTGTTCCTCCACCAATATACATAGATTTCCATGATTGTATAACATGTAGCTCTACTCGATATTTGGCCTCATTAATAAGAGATTCAATATATACATCAATGGTACCCTTTTCCATACGTGAACTATGGTTAGAATTATTTGCACTATGAGCTTTTATGCTATCGTCTAGTCCAATTGAAAAAAAATCACAATAATAACACTTCGACTTACAAAAAGGTATGTGAATATAGGTATACACTACTGAAACGTTCTGATTAGGTTAAACGGAAAATATTGGGCTATTACTTTTCCATTAATAATAGCACTCTTCACAGCTCCAAATATCCTTGAATCAGTTGAAACAATGCGATTGTCACAGAGTAGAAAATACTCGCCTTGGCGCAAAGATATTTCATCCGTTTTTCCCTGCGCTCCAATAGACATGTTCCAATTATCTGGATACTCATGTGAAAAAATATCATATTCTATATTTGACAATTCAAACTCAGTTAAAAAGTGTGAAGCGCCACCTTGGCGTACATACGCCACATAATTATCGATATATAATGTATCGCCCGGTAAGCCTATTATCCTGTAAATTTCTGTATCACCCCAACGAGTGTTTTCATACGGGCGAATTTTTTGAAAAGTAATGGCAGAAATGATAAAACTAATAATATTCTTAAAAATGGACTTTTCTTCAATAGTGCCATTATCAATAGTTACTAGAGATCCACGCAATAATTCAGTTTCTTGAGAAAAAAGAGTCTTTGAATTTATTAATGGAGCAATAAATACAGCACTATTTTTATTAAACTCAGGCATCATAGAATTTGATGAAATTCCTAGAGGTCTAATTATAAATAAAAATAGAATTTGAAGAAAAGCTAAAACACTTAAAAAACTAAAAAAAACAATTACAGTCCTTTTTCTTTTCTTTTGTTTTTGTATATATGATAATTTATATGATTCTACAGCCATAGTATAAGAATACCATATACCGAATTTGTTTTCAAGTACAGAACGAAAAAAAATTATACGTTTTCACGCAAAAATTTTGTATTTATAACATCATCTACAAAAAGTTCTTCTTCCTTTAGGGCTCTTTTTTTCCAATCTTTCATTTGTTTTTCTTTTAGCTTGCTAATAACTTTTCTATTCTTCATAGCTTCAGCGAATATTTTTCGTTTTTCCTCTATTAAGAGCTCTGTTTGTACTAATTCCTCTATAACTTCATCTTTTCTAAGATCGAGTCTATTAACATAGTTTTCTATAGCAATAAATTCACTTGCATTAAATATGGTACCTGAGGATTTTCTAGCACTGACACGTTCTTTCGCTATATGCTCTAATTCTAAATTGAGCTTGTTAGCGATACTAATTACTCTACCAAGTTCCTCTTTAGCTTGACTTTCATCAAACTCGCGTAAGTTTAGAACTTTTTGTAAACCAAATGTAAACTTTTTCATTATTATCCAGCAAGGTCATCATCAAAGTCGGCAAGCTCTTCTTCTAAATCTAAATCTATTTCACTATTTTCATCGTTGTTAGACTCATGCGCTTTAACAGAGTACATCCTATCGATCGAAGAATCGCTTTCAAGTTTCCACTCTTCATGAGGAATTAAAATATTTGTCAAGGTAGATAAACCATTCATGGTATCTTCAATGCTAGTATGTTCAAACTCATCTTGAACTAAAAACGTATTTATAGCATCGTGTGCATTAATAGCAGCATCAATTGTTGCGTTACTTCCTTTTTGATACGCTCCAACGGTAATCATATCTTCCGATTCAGCATATGCCGCCATTAGTTTTCTAATAGAGGCAACAGCTTCTTTTGTTTTTACCCCTGATACTCTGTTTGCAAGACGGCTAATACTTCCCAAAATGTCTATTGCAGGAAAGTGATAGGCTTGTGCTAAGGAGCGACTAAGAACTATGTGCCCATCTAAAATACCTCTAACAGTATCTGAAATTGGTTCATCCATATCATCACCATCAACAAGAACAGTATAAAACCCTGTTATCGTACCTTTAGATGATGTACCACTTCTCTCTAGTAATTTAGGAAGTGTTTCAAAAACGCTTGGAGTGTATCCTCGTTGAGCAGGAGGTTCACCAATTGATAAACCAATTTCTCGTTGGGCGCGGGCAAAGCGAGTAACAGAATCAAACATGAGCATTACATCTTTTCCCTGATCTCTAAAATACTCAGCAATGGCCGTTGCCGTATATGCGCCTCGTAACCTGCAAAGTGGGGATTGGTCAGAGGTTGCAGCAATTACTACAGAGCGTTTTAATCCTTCTTCACCTAAATCGCGTTGTATAAAATCAATGACCTCGCGACCACGCTCTCCTATTAACGCAATAACGTTCACATCAGCATTTGTATTACGCGCAATCATTCCTAGTATGGTTGACTTACCAACGCCCGAGCCTGCAAAGACACCCATACGTTGACCCTTTCCTATAGCTAAAAATGCATCTATAGCTCTAACACCTGTTACAATTCTCTTATCTATTGGTTTTCTATCTAAAGGATCAGGTGGTGAGCTTACTACAGGATAATACGTATCAGTGATTATATCTGGTTTTTTATCGTATGATTTACCAGTCGCATCTAAAACCCTACCAAGCAAATCTGGACTTACACCTACTTCCAATACACTTCCCGTTGATACTACAGAACTCCCAACTTCTATTCCTGTTGTTTCTCCGTAAGCCATGAGTTGTACAATTTTATCATTTAATCCAACAACTTCTGCAAGTACAGAAGTATCTGATGTAGGGATCGATATTGAACAAATTTCTCCAATGATTGATTGTGGACCATTACTTTCAATGAGCATACCTTTAACACTTATTACAAAGCCTGTACAATGTATTGTTTCTGTTTTTTCAACCCTTGTGAGGTACTTGTCAAAGATATCGCTCATAATTAATCACCTGCAATTGCTGCAGTTTTAGTCATATTTTTTATTGGTGTAATTTCAAGAATTTTCTGTTCAAGTTCATTTAGTTGTGTTGATATTCTGGCATCAATGGCTCCAAAGTCAGTTTCAACAATACAACCGCCCTTTTCTACTGTAGAATCTTCGGCAACTGTAATATTTTTAATACTTTCAACTGAATCCATAAAGTCTTTAATATGCTCAGTGGTGAGTTGTACATCCGCTAAATTCACACGAATAACAACGTCGCCGCGACCTTTTACTTTTCGTAATGCTTGAATAACATTCGACATCACAACATTTCTTTGACTTTCAGAAATAACTTTAACAACCTTTCGAGATATTAATAAGACAAGTTCAACAATCTGCTGTTCTGTTTCGTCAAGAATAACCTTTCTTTTATCCATGGTTTTTTCTAGAATAATATGAAGTCGGTCAATCAAGCGTTGAACTTCTTGTTTTCCTTTTTGATACCCATCTTCATGCCCAGCTTCAAAACCATCTCTCTTAGCATCACTTACATTTTTTTCGTGTCGCTGTTCAGCTTCTCTAATTATTTCTTGTGCTTTAGCCTCTGCTTCTTTAATAATTGCTTCAGCCTCATCTTCAGCTTCTTTTTTTAATACAGATACTTGGTCAGTTTTTCTTTTAACCTCTGAAAATGCTGCTTGTTCTGCATTTTGAACAATATCATGAGCTTCGCTTTCTGCCTTCTCAATAAGCTTTTTCTTTTCTTCTTCCCACTCAGCTTTAAACATTTCAGCTTCACGGCGAAGGTCATCTGCTGTAGGACCAATAAATTCCGGAACCTCTTCAAGTATTTCTTCTTCAACTTCACTTGCATAACTATGTGTTAAAGGTAACAAAACACTATCTGAAATTTTTTTAATTTCAGTTGGACGAAAAACTGACTTTGCCATACACTATCCTTTTAAAAGCAAATCAAGTTCATCGGGATATAAAATATCAATTTCACCCGAATCTTCAAGTCTCACAATTGTTTCAACAATTGTATTTTGACATTCTAAAACAACGTCCATATTTCCAGGACACATAAAATCTAAGTCTTCCTTCAGCATACTGGCAGAAAGGGCTGACATATTTCTCATAATCTTATCCAATAAGTCAGTATCTGCATATTTTAATGCTTTAGATAATACCTTCGGATCAATTTCTTTTATTACCTTCTGAATTGCCTGGTTTCCGAGTAAAAGAATATCAGAAAATAAAAATGGAGCACGTTGTTTCTTAGCTTCAGCTAAAATTACATTTTGACTTTCTTGAATTTTATCAATACTTATGTCACCCATGAAATCTATGTCTTCTTTTAGCATTGCTGCTGCACGTTCAGACATATTGCTAAAAATTTTGTCCTGAAGTTCAGCACTGCTAGATTTAAGAGCGCTTGCTAAATCTTGCGTGTTAACCTTACGCATTAGTTTTTGTATAGCGCTGTCATCTAGCATAGCTAAATCATTAAATGTGTTCAACATATTCTTATCAAAATTTGAGTTTTCCATTCACTATCCTTATACGACCAATTCATCTTCACCAGAGCGAGCAATAACAATTTCACCTGAATCTTCAAGGCGTCTGATCGTTGATACAATTTTTTGTTGAGATTCTTCAACATCTTTAATACGTACAGGACCCATGAATTCCATATCTTCTTTTAACATACTTGCAGCACGCTTAGACATGTTACGGAAAATTTTATCCTGTACTTCAGTATCGACAGATTTAAGCGCTTTCGC
>CAYJPS010000042.1:0-18642 GCA_964372135.1 uncultured Treponemataceae bacterium
CTAAGTACTAGTTTTTCAGCCAAAAAATACAAAATCTCGCCACATTCGTAATTAGGCATTCGTAATTCGTAATTATCTCACTGATACAAATTACTCAACTTCCTATAAACCGTATTTATCATCTCTATTTGCTCTTCAGTAGCATTTTCTGCGCATTCATCGACAAGACTTTCTAAGCTCGATAAGCTTTCATTAAGCGACGTTGTAAAGCCTCTGGAAACTGAATACCAATAGTTGCCCCGTCCGTCGGTAAAGAGGCCCACAAAACCAAGCTCTTTACTTTTTTGTTTTGCAACAACGGTACGTAAAATCCACTTAAGTGACGAGATAAGAACATCCCCTTCTTCCACAAAACTTACGTTAAGATGCCGTTTCCAGTCGGATTCCTTCATTGGATACAAATCGAGCTCTTTAGAAAGAAGAAGCACAAGAGACAGTTTTTCACCTTGTAGCAGTGAATATTCTCCAACAGTAACCTTCGTTCTCAGTTTGCCCGCTTGAACAAGCCTTTCAGGTTTTTCATCCGATAGATTTGCTGTTTGCAAAAGTTCCAAAGGTAGCATGACATATTTTTTACCCTTAATGGTTTTAATCTTAAAGTCAGTTTCACCAAGTTTTATTACATTTGCGTCTTGTTTTTCATCTCTTTGACTTCTGTCTTTATCCCTATCTTGTTTAACGAGCCTATCGAGATTTTTACCTTTTTTACCACCGCCAGAAACTAGACGGCTTTCGATGGTGTCATCTATTCGACTAAGAATTGCCTTTGTAAGTGGAGACACCGACATTGCAAACATACGAGACGTACGAACAATTTCACCAGCAACAATATACAAAGGGTCTGCTTTAAACATACTGGAGCCCGGATGAATTTGAATGTGCTCCGCTGTTAGGCTACGATACACCTCCCTTTTTTCTCTTACACAAATAAACTGAACCATTCCTGAAGCAACACAAGTTAAGTAGTCTTCCATGCTCCCTCCCCCAATAATAGGAAGTCCGAGACTACTTACTATTTGAGAAAGTTGCTCTTTAATATTGTACACCTCATATAATATTCGTTCATCAAAATAGTTCTTTTTGCAAAACGCAGCTTTATCCTTTGCATCCATGTATGCTTTGTAGATTTTCATATAGGTTACAAAGTCTCCATACATATCTCTAAAACCATGATGGGCGCGCCGTGCATTCATTTCCTCACCTGGTGGAAGTATAAAAGGTGAATTGGTAGATAAAAAGGCAACGGCTGTAAGAACTTCATCCATAACATCGGGATAGTTCATAATTGATTCAACTATAATACGACTTTCTCTTGGTGACAGCGGGAAGGCTATCATATATTGGCCTATAGGGGTGAGGGTTCTATCCTTGTTTAATGCACCGAGCATTTCAAGCGTTTCAATACCGCCAATGATGCCTTCTTGGCCGGGAGGAGCTATAAAGTCAAATTTTTCAAATTCACTTATGCCAAGCTCGGCCATTCTAAGCACAACTTCACACAAATCGGTTCTGTAAATTTCTTCTAGAGTATACAATGCTCGTGTTTCAAAATTCTTCCGCTGATATAAACGGTAGCACGTACCAGGTTGCGTACGTCCTGCCCGTCCCTTACGCTGATTACATGATGCTTTTGATACTTCAGTTTCATTTAAACTTGATGTAAAGGTGCGCGGATTATAATAATTAAGTTTTGCAAGACCTGAGTCTATAACGGTTGTTATACCATGAATAGTAATACTTGTTTCTGCAATATTTGTTGCTATTACAACCTTTTTTTTGCCAAAAGGAGCACTTTCAAATACCCGTTCTTGTTCCTCTTTTGCTAACCTTCCATACAATGGGATTATATGCAGTTTTCGCGAAAAATTTGATTTATAAAGGCGATTCATGCAATCTTTTATAATTTTTTCGCCCGGTAAAAAACAAAGAATGTCTCCATCTACCTTATTTGCCAAAACTCGATCTATGGTTTGTTCTATTTTTTCTAATAAAGCATCTTGAGCTGCAAGGCTTGCCGTTGTTGTTTGGCCCTTGGGTGGGTCATATACAGTCGTAACAGGGAACGTAATGGTGTCTATATTTACAATTGGGCAGTTTCCAAAGTATTCAGAAAACACTTCTGCATTCATAGTGGCAGATGACACAATCACTTTAAAATCGCTTCGTTCTTGAAGCACTCTCTTTAACAAACCGAGAACAAAGTCAATGTTTAAACTTCGCTCATGTGCTTCGTCAACCATAATTACTGAATACTTTGAAAGCCAAGGGTCAAGTTTCATTTCTTGCAATAATATCCCGTCTGTCATGATTTTAATTTTTGTAGTAAGATCTGTTTTATCTTCAAAGCGCATTTTATAGCCAACTAAGCCGGGATAACTTGTGTTAAGTTGTTTTGCTATAAACTCACTTACAGAAAGGGCAGCAATGCGCCTCGGTTGAGTAACTGCAATCATACCGGTATTTGAAAAGCCTGCTTCGTGCAAGATAATTGGTATTTGTGTTGTTTTTCCAGATCCTGTGGGACTTTGCACAACCACTGCTTGATTATGCTCTAATGCATCTAATATGCGCTGCTTTTGTTCATATACAGGAAGTTCTTTATAATTTATCGCCATATCGTTGTCCCAGTTATTTGTTCCATATCTTGTAATCTCACCGTGTAATAATCAGAATGTTTTTTATTCTGTGTTTGTATAAATTCAGGAGTAAGCCTTTTAATAAGCATGTTATTATGTTCATCCTTGTGCGCAGCTATAATTGTTGTATCTAGATGTATACTTAAGACAACATTGCCAATGGCATTTGTGGAAAGATTTTCATGCGTATTTGTATCTTTAATGTCAGCATGTAAAAAAATGCTGGTCCCTGTGTCCTCATACCGATGTAAAGGATCATCATAATTGGGGTAATAGTTTTGACCTGATATAGTATTTCCTATTGAATACATAATGAGCTTGTCTCCTTCCTCTGATTTAATAAGCTCCCATTCTTGCGTCACATGGGGATGGTTACCCCAAACAATATCAACGCCAGCATCCAGTAATTCGTAAAACCATGTTTTTCGCTTTTCAGTTACCCTTGTATCATACTCAGGTTCATACACATGGACACCCAACACAAAAATATCATGTGGATGCTCGCTTTGTAGTGTAGTAATATCTGCTTTTAATTCTGAGCGTCTCTTTTCGGTGTAAAAGTATACATCAAAGGCATCTAAATCTTCATGAATATTGACAATTTCTGTAACAGCGGCAAATAGAATTGTCCACCCTTGAACCGTAATAACATCATAGCTTATACCTTCGCCAGTTTTTATCCCTGCACTATATACACCAGCTGACTTCATACTTTGAAAAAAATCTTTAGTGCTTTTTATTCCAAGCATTCCCTGGTCATTTGTATGATTATTTGCAAGAGAAAAGGCTTCAAAACCCCCATTAATTGCTGCCAAAGCATACCGAGAGTTTACATTAAATGTGGGATACGATTCATCAGGAAGTTCATCACAAACAGGTGTCTCAAAATTAGCAAAACTTATATCATCGGCATGTAAAAGGGAGAAAACATCTTCATAAATAAGACTGTAATTATCCATTTCATAGTTTACATTGTGTGCCATAATATCGCCTGCAAAGGTAAGTTTTAATGGCTTTTGTCTTGGAATACGTGCTTCAGCAGAAAAACTCTCTTTAGCATTTTTACTACTTTCATCAATAATTGAATCAGTTGATGCACAAGAAACAAGGAAAAAAATTAATGCAAAAAGAATTGCTTTCATTAATAATAGTATACCCGTATATACAAGCATTGACAAGGGTAAATGTATATTATTTTTGTGTTAATTAATATACGAAATTGTGCTTTTATATTGACACTTATCTTCATTTGTGCTATTTTTATTTCAGTTTTGAAAATAAGTTAAAAAAGTATAAGTATTGGTAAAAGGCACTGAAATTATGAATAAAAAAGACTCATTAGGTTTAGATTATATAGACCACCGTTTCGGAGTTCCAAGTTTCAAAAAATATAAAATAGACTCTCAATATAAAAAATTCACAAAACTTTGTATGACAGAGATTGTTAATGCAGACATGTCTATAGCATCTTTTGGAGAAGAAGTATACTATGCTGGCTGTTCAGAAGTTTTAGAAGCTGTGCAAAGCATACTTTCAGCATATAACATGGAAAATGTCATACTTTTATATAACCATTCTTATAAAAGATTTTTACTAGTAGCTGACGATACTATATCAGATGACGCTTTCAAAAAAATAATTGAAGACATGTATGAAAATTTTCAACATGCAAATGCCAAAGCTACACCAATCTCAGGTGTTTCCCGCTTTGTTCTCGTTTTTGGTGAAGATTTAGTTAATAGAGCAATGAGTACTCATTATGCAAATAGAAACAGTCAAATAAATTTCGTCCTTGAAAACAATGAAAAAGAAGTATGTCTAGCCGATTTAACAGAAAAGGTTGAAGTTTTTGAGCTTATTGCTTATGCCATTGAGAATAATACCATTACACCATTTTACCAAGGCATTCGAAACAACAAATCGGGTGAAATAAATAGGTTCGAAGCACTTATGCGACTATATGATGAAAAAGGAAAAATGTATAGTCCAGGATATTTTATGAGGGTTGCAAAAGAGTTTAAGCAGTACAACACTATTAGTAAAATAATGCTTGAAAAGGCTTTGAATGATTTCACAACAACAAACAAAGAACTCTGTCTAAATATTACACTTTTAGATATTAAAAATGATGATTTTAGAACATGGTTTCTAGATAAAATAAGACACTATCCTAACCCTGAACGTCTTACCTTAGAGTTTGTTGAAACTGAAAATTACAATACAAACTCAATACTTTTTGATTTTTTAAAAGAAGCGCGTAATATAGGCTGTAAAATTGCAGCGGATGATTTTGGTTCAGGCTTCGCAACGCTTACATCAATTATTTCACTTCGCCCAGATATTATTAAAATTGACGGAGATATTATTAAAGACCTCGTTGAAAGTGAAGAGCATAGAATAATTTTAGATTCAATTTGCTTTATTGCTCGCCAAATTAATTCACACATCGTAGCAGAATACGTAGAAAATGATGAAGTCCAAAAATTACTTCTCGAAAAAGGCGTAGAATTTTCACAAGGCTTTCATTTTGCAACACCAAAACCGCTTAGTGACATTATAGAAATCTAATACGTAAACCTTATCCCTGCTCTAAGGAGCATAAGTACCTTAAGCGAGTCCGTACCACTCCCCTTCTTTCATTTAATAATATTTTTCTATTTCTTCTTTTATAGCTTCTAAAGGTGGTTTTGCATTATAATACTCAAATGCTTCGGTAAAACTTTTAATTGATTGTAAATGACTATTAATATCACCCTTCCAGTCATAACTTAAACAGTTTTCAAGGTTCTGCTCAATTATATCCATATCAAGCAAGTCTATAGCTTCTTCAAGCGTAGGAAGTACCTCTTTTAATAAGTCTCCACTTCCAATAGGCTTTTCGCTATTAGCATCATCAACATCAACCTGCAACTTCTCCTTCAAAACATCTAGCACACTAGAATACAAGTCAAAAAAGCTATCGGTGTTTGCAACAACGTACTTTGCATCCTCTCGAATTAATGCATCTTCAAGTTTTTTTGCCTTTTCTGATAATGCAAAGGCACCAATGGATGCAGAAGCACTCTTAACAGCATGAACATCAATCCTAAATGCATTTGTATCAAGCCTATCTACAGCCTCACGAATTGTTTTAAGCTTATTAACTCCATCGTTATAAAATGAATAGAGAACATCTAAATAATCATCTAAGCTTCCACCAATAGCTTTAATACCTTTTTGAGTATCTATCCCATCAATAGCAATAACTGGTTCTTCCTCACCATTTTGTTCATGTTCATTTATATGCCGTGAAACAAATTGTACCTTATCTTTTGGAATCCACTTTAAAAGAATTGCGTTTAACTTATGCATTTCAATTGGTTTTGCCAAAAAGTCGTTCATGCCTTCATTGATAAATAACTCTCTAGCACCAACAAGTGCGTTTGCCGTAAGTGCAATAATTGGTAACTTTTGATAATAATCACCCGGAATTTTTCGAATCTCAGTTGTAGCATCAACTCCATCCATTTCAGGCATCATATGATCCATAAACACAAGGTCATACACATTATTCTTAACCATGGATACAGCTTCAAGACCATTAATAGCAGTTTCAATATTAAATTTATACGGAGACATTAATCCTTGCGCAACCTTTAAATTTACCAAATTATCATCTACAACCAATACTTTCAAGTCAGGGGCAATAAAATGCTCTGTCTTTGTTCTAGATTGAACTAAAACGTCACTTGTTCCAAACACATTAGCCAACTGTAAACAGGTAATAGGTAAATTGGCCGTTAAAGTGTCGCGATAAATAATCGTATCGCCTGGGTCAATCATTAAGACTATAGTAAATTCTTTTTTTAAAGACTCCTTTAAGCTTTTAATTTTTGAAAAGTGTACTGTAGGGGCAAATAGAAAATCATAGGTGTCTTCATATAAGAAGCTTACAAGATCAGATTGATTGGTGCAAATCGTGCATTTTGACCCTAAATTTTCAATTGATTTTTTTAATGCATTTGCATACAATTCCCGAGCTTCATAGAGTAGGACATTTTGTGTCTGAGGGGCTGTAACAAGAGGAGCATAGTCGGTGTAGATTTGCGGAATAGTTACGTTAAAGGTAGAACCATTTCCCCATTCACTTTCAACCGAAATGCCTCCACCCATCATTTCACAAAGTTGCTTTGTAATTGCAAGTCCTAATCCAGTACCCTCAATATCTCGATTTTTCTTCGTGTTTACCCGTTCAAATTGCATAAAGAGGCGATCCATATGCTCTTTTTTAATGCCTTGTCCTGTGTCTTTTACGCTAAAGTGCAAAATTGCTTTTCCATCTTTGTGTTCACAAGTAGCATTAAAGTGTATGTTACCAGATTTTGTAAACTTAATAGCATTGCTTAAAAGATTTAATAGAATTTGTTTAATACGTATTTCATCTCCCACAAGAATTGCAGGGATAGTAGAGTCAACAAATGTGGTAAAAATAATTGCCCTATTTTGCAGGCGAACACGCGACAAACTTATCACATCATTTAAAAGTGAAGTAATGTAATACTCAAGATTTATTACTTCAAGTTTACCTGATTCAATTTTTGAAATATCGAGAATGTCATTTATTATAGACAAAAGGTTTTCACTAGCGTTTCTAATTTCAACAGCATATTCTTCTGTAGGCCCGCCGTAACTTTCACGCAAAATAATTTCAGACATACCAAGTATAGCATTAAGAGGAGTTCTAATTTCATGGCTCATATTTGCTAAGAAGTTAGACTTTGCCTGAGTGCTTAAAAGCGCTTCTTCATGTGCATGCCTTAGTTGATTATCCATTTCATATTTTACGCGGGCACTTGCAAAAAGATTCCCACACATTATAAGCATTTGAGATTGCACATCGCTATATGAAACATTTTCTTTTTCATCCGATAACGCAACATATCCAAATAATATTTCTTGTACATAGACAGGTGCTAGCAAAAATGAGCGATAGTTTTTTGAATCCCTACGTAAATGATCTCGCAAGGAAGTAGGAATGTTTTGCATAAAATCATCTACAACTATATCTTTTACCTCTAATATCTTAATGTAATCAGGGTTTATACGATAATAGCTTATAATAGTGTTTCCATCTTCTCGTACATGCATCATAGCATCATCATCAGGTAATTGAGAAATGTACTCTTTCATGTCTAGTGTATCAAATGCTACTCTTAAACCATCTTTATACGCATGCTCTTGATACGTATACTTTTTTCCATTTACCTCTTTAAGCCTCCAAAGCGATATCTCAGGAGTTTTAAACACCACAGCAAGTTTTTCGAGCGATTCAGTAACAATTTCATCATACACCATATTTTCTGTAACTGAAAGCAGCTTTTTTGAAACATCATTTATTTCTAAAAGCAAACGATCTTGCTCAATAATTTCATTTGTACGCTTTTCTATTTCTTGTTCAAGATTATTTTTATGACCTTCAAGTTCTGAAAGTGCCTCTTCTAAATTATACTGAGTCGTAATAAGATCATGGATATTAAAATGACCTCCTACCATTCGGGTAGGGTTTCCGTCCGTATCTCTTTCTGCAATAATACCAATATCCCTAGCCCAAAGATACCTTCCATCTTTATGCTTCATCCGTGATTCAACAACGTATCTATTTGTGTTCCCTTGTAAAAAGTCTGTCATTTGCTCTAGAGAACCTGTTAAATCATCAGGGTGACACCTTGCCTGCCATTCTTCAGCAGTTCCAAGCGTTTCTTCTCTCGTATACCCTATCATGTTTAAGTATTCATCGTTATAGGAAAGCTGATTAGTAGTCATGTCCCAATCCCAAATACCAAACTCTGCAACTTCAATAATCAGGTCTAGTAAGTCGGTTTTCTCTTTTAATGTTTTTTCAGTTTCTTTGATAGCACTTATATCTTGTAGCACTCCACATAAAATGAGAGGCTTTCCGTCGTCAGAATATTGGGTTATTTTCCCCTTGTCATGAGCCCAAATGACAGTGCCATCTTTTTTTATCATGCGGAATTCTGCAACATACATGTCGGCGTGTCCCGATAAGTATTTTTCTAAGGCAATCTCTGCATCTCGCAAATCTTCTTTATACAACATCGATTCCCACGTTGAAACATGGTTATTAAGTTCACATTGTTCATACCCAACAATATTAGCCCATTCTTTGCTATACATAACCTCATCGGTTTGTAAATTCCAAACAAAAATACCTATGTTAGTAATTTCAATTGTTGTAAGCAGATGCTCAAGAAGTATGCCATTTTTATTCTTGTGTTTATTTTCGCCTGCCATAGTTACCTCCATAGCCTCTGTAAATGGTGCTTCAATGCGTCTTAGTCTTCATTTGCAATATTTTTAAAATCATTTGCAATACCTAAAAACACATCAACTAATAAAGGGTCAAAGTGAGTCCCCTTATCGTTTTTTATAATTTCTACGGCTTGCTCGTGAGTTTTTGCATTTTTATAAGGTCGCTCAGAAGTGATTGCATCGTAGGCATCAACAATTGCCATAATTCTCCCTCCAAGCGGAATATCTTCTCCCTTTAATCCATACGGATAACCAGTACCATTCCACTTTTCATGATGGGCAGAAGCAAAAATTTCTGCAACTTCAAGAAAAGAAGCTTCTTTTGCCGTACTCATGGCAGATTTTAATATCTCACTTCCAAATGTGGTGTGCTCTTTCATTTTAACAAACTCATCGTCAGACAGTTTGCCTTCTTTTAATAAAATAGTATCAGAAATACAAATTTTTCCAACATCATGCATTTGAGATGCATGTGCATAGAGTTCCATATCAACGTCTTTTAAATCTTCTTTATAAACGCCTTCAGTGAAAACTTTTTCTAACATTGTTTTAAGGTACTTGCTGGTTCTCATTATGTGGCCACCAGTGTGATGATCACGCCTTTCAACCATTTCAGATAATGCATATACAATGGCATATTGTAATTCGCGTATATGCGAGGTTTTTTCTTCGACAATTCTCTCTAAATCGGTGCTGTAATCTCGAAGTTCCAAGTGAAGTTCAACACGCTTCTTAAGAAGAGCTGTCGAAAAGGGCTTTACTACATAGTCGACGGCACCTAGTGTAAGGCCTTCAAACTCACTGTCACCATCATCACGGGCAGTTAAAAATATAATAGGGATGCTCTTGAAAGGTTCTGGCATTTCGTTTTTTATAGACTTTATAACATCAAAACCACTTAAACCAGGCATTTCAACATCAAGTAAAATAAGGTCGGGATTAATTTTTGGAATCTCGGCCAAAGCCATCGCACCGTCTTTTATTAGCACAACATTGTAATCATCACATAAGGCTTTGCGTGCAATACTCAGATTTGTTACGTTATCATCCACTACAAGGATTTTCCGTTTTCCACTATTCTCCATTTAGTACTCCACAACTTTATATTATTCAATTAAGTTCAAAATAGCACAAATGGTTTTTTATGACAACAGTACAAAAGGTCAAAAAGCGAAATTTGTTTATTTTTATTAGTGCAAACAACGGTGGACAATTTTTACAAATGCGTGTACTATATATATATGGATGCTCACTTTTTTAACAACAAAAAAATACGCAGTTTTTTACTTCTTTCTCTTTTCCTCATTCTGTTTTTTTGGCAAACAGAAATGTTTTTGAAAATACTCAATGATATTTTTTCGCTTTTATCACCGTTTCTCATAGCGGGCGCAATTGCCTTTGTTATTAATGTACCTATGAGATTTATTGAAAAAAAATTATTCAATAAACAAAAAATGAAAAAATCTCTATCACTAAATATTACTCGCCCAATTAGTTTAGTTTTAGCATTGCTGTTTTTTGCACTAATAATTGTTTTCGCAATTTTAGTGGTAGTTCCGCAAGTGCAAGATACTGTTCACACTCTTGGAATAAAGCTTGAGACTTTTTTACCAGAGGCTCAAGAATTTATCATTACACTCTTTAACAATAATCCTGAGATTGAAGCCTTTCTAAACTCGTTTAACTTTGATGAAATAAAAACATCACTTATTAACTTTTTGAGAACAGGAATTGTAAACGTGTTTGATAGTACCATTTCCGTTGCTACAGGAGCAGTATCGCTTATAGCTCAATTTTTTGTGGCTGTAATTTTTGCACTATACATACTTCTCCAAAAAGAAACCCTCAGTAGACAATTTCAAAAAACGATACTAGCATTTTTCAAGACTGAAAAAACTTCTAAAATAGTTAAAGTATGTTCTATGACAGAAAATGCTTTTTCAAAATTCATTGCAGGCCAAAGTTTAGAAGCACTTATTTTAGCTAGTCTAATTATTCTTGTATTATCTCTATTTAAAATCCCATTTGCTATTCTCATAGGTATTGTAGTAGGTTTTAGTTCGATAATTCCAATTTTAGGAGCTTTTTTTGGAGCGGGCATTGGTTCATTTTTACTTTTAATTGAAGACCCAATACAAGCTGTGTATTTTTTAATTATATTTATTATTGTTCAACAATTAGAAGGAAATCTAATATATCCAAAAGTCGTAGGCGACTCAATTGGACTACCTGCTATGTGGGTTCTCGCAGCTGTTAGTATAGGGGGAACCCTAATGGGCGTAGTAGGTATTTTACTCTGTATTCCTTTAGCTTCAGTTGCCTACGCTCTATTGAAAGAGGAAGTACATGTGAGGCTAGAAAATAACAACAATCTATTGTAGCCTTCATTATTCTAGCCCTTAATAAAACATGGAAAATCCTACTTTAAAACGACCATTCCATTAACAAAGGTAGTGCCAACGCAAGTAGATGTCGCTCAAGATGTCGCTCAAGTTGTCGCTCAAGATGTCGCTCAAGATGTCGCCCAAGACGACACAGCCCTTGCAGAACTTATACTTACTATGATAACACAAAACAATAAAGTAAGCCGTGAAGAAATGGCCACCAATGCATCGGTGAGCAAAAAAACCATCGAACGCCAACTAAAAAAAATGCCAAACGTAGCGTACATCGGAAGTGGCTACAGCGGGCACTGGGAAATAAAAGAGGAAACGTAAGCGAACCTTTGTTTTGAACACAAATCGGTAGCAACTGGGGCAAGCACAAAAAGTATATCAGCTGCTAACTTAAAGAAGATGCAAATTCCTCGTTACAGTAAGGAAGTTGAACAAGAAATGGTAGAAAAATATAAAACTACCTTTTGTCAAGTTGCAACATTACGAGAACAATTACGTATAGCTGAGCGAGAATTAGTAAATCCATTTGATAAAACGGAGGCGTAATGTATGAAAGAAACCGTTGAAAACGATAATAAAAAAAATGCATCAAGAACTATTATAACAGGGTTTCATGAATTAGATGAAATGATGAACGGGTTTAAACCCTCTGAGCTTATTATTTTAGGCTCTCGCCCGTCCATTGGAAAAACTTCGATGGCACTTTCAATACTTCACCATATTTCTGTTGAGAATAATATACCGTCTGCTTTTTTCTCACTTGAAATGTCTAACACTATACTTATGCAACGTCTTTTATCTCAAGATTCAAAAATAACAAGGGAGCATTTAAACAGAGGAAATATCAATAAGAACTTTATGCATTCTGTTGGGCGTTTAAATGATGCTCCTATTAGTGTTGTTGATGGTTCAAATATAAAACTTCTTGAGCTTTGTGCTATATCTCGGAGATTACGGTTAGAGGAAAAAGTTGAAGTTATTTTTATTGACTATATTGGATTAATTCAATATGAGAATGATTCTATGCCACGACATGAACAAATATCAGAAATTTCTCGTGCTCTAAAGCAACTTGCTTGTGAATTAGATATACCGATAATTGCGCTTTCACAAATTACTCGCTCTTCCGAGCAAACAGAGCCAAGTTTAGCTGACCTACGTAAAAGTAGTGGCATTGAACAAGATGCAGATGTTATTATCTTTATTCATCGGGAGAGAACTTCTACAGATACAATTATACCAATAAATACAAAGTTGATACTCGCAAAACATCACAATGGTGTTGGGGCTATAAATATTTCATTTGTTCCAGCCTTTGCAAAATTTCAAAACTGTGATACCTAGCTTTAGTAACTAAAAAAATATAAGGAGAGTTTTATGAAAAAAACTAAAAAATTAGTTGCATTGATTTTTAGTATTGGCTTTGCATTCTTATTTACAGGATGTTTTGAAATTATGAATTATGTTACAGTGGGGGAAGATAACTCTATTGTATCTCATGTAAAGTTATCTGTAATAAAAAATGGTGATGAAAATATCATAGAGAAAGATTTTCCTCCCAATCCTGAGTGGGAAAAAATATTGCATGAAAAATATGGTATTGAAAGGAAAACACGCTATTTTGGCACTGAATACTCTGATGGATTACAGTGGTCTTTTTATGTACCGAAAAAAGTAACCGATAAACCATTATTTATTAATGCAATTTCAGAGGAAGAAGATACATTTTTGTTAAGTTTATTTGTACCATATAAAGACGGTAGCAATTATATTTTTTTACTAAAGGAAGATCTTACAATTAGAGAAGATAATGTATCAGACCCTGACATGGAAATATTTGCCTCTATGCTTGGGAGTGTGAATTACAATATGATTATTTCCAAAAAGTTTATTAATACTATATCTAACGTGTATATTACCGACCATACAACAGATACAGGTTTTCAGAATATTGAATGTCTTGATTTCGGAGATGCATTTCACCTATCTATTCCCATTATGGTATTGTTTGAAAAACTTGGTAAAGGGGAAAGACTTGTAATTGAGAGCTAAAAGCTAGTTTTGGCATAAGCAAAAATCAATGCCTATGCCAAATAACAGTAATTATTTAGTTGATTCAATTACTTGAAAAATGAATAACTAATTTGATAATTGATGTTATTAACTTGCTAATAGAAGATATGCATTTTAATACTTCAAGTCCTTTGTTTTTCATCGGAGCCTCCGTAATAATAGATTTCTAGAACGGTTTCTAGCTAATATAAATAGTTAAAAATAGAAAGGCAGTGTTTTCTCATATAAAGTCATGCCCTTACAGAGTTTTAGCATTGTTAATTTTTCTATTTTGGGATACAGTATTAATATGAAGAAGGAGCAATATCATGGCAGAAATGTTTCAAAAAAGAGTGCTAGCTAAATATATAAAAAATCATATACAACAAAATGAAAAATTATTGGATGAGTGTTATGCAGAATTCTGTAAGACATTTTGCAATAAAGAGAAACAAGCAAATATACTTATCTCAAAAGAGGAACAATACCAAGAAGGTTTTTTACGAGAGCTTTTTGTTGCTAGTTTAGGCTATACTATAAATCCAGATGTAGGTTTTAATCTTATAACTGAAGAAAAGAATATTCAAAATAGCAAAAAGGCAGATGGTGCTGTAAAAGTAGCTGAAAAAGTTGTTGCTGTTATTGAACTTAAAGATCATAAAACGCAAACCCTTGACCAAATAGAAGCACAAGCCTTTGGATATAAATCGAGCCATGATTGTAAATATGTTATAACATCAAATTTTGAAAAATTACGTTTTTATATAAATACAACAAGTCAATATACCGAATTTAGACTTTTTGACCTCTCAAAAGAAGAGTTTATAAAATTACACCTATTACTTTCATTTGAAAACATAAAAGCAGATGTACCAGCAACTATTAAAGGTGAGTCTATAGTTGAAGAAGAAAACATTACTGATAAATTATATCAAAAATATTCTGCATTCAAAAAAGCTCTGTTTGCAGACCTTATAAAAAACAATCCAGAAAAAGACACGTTGCAACTTTTTAAAAAGTCACAAAAACTGCTAGACCGTTTGCTTTTTATCTTTTTTGCAGAAGATAGGGGCTTATTACCTGTAAATACCATTGCAACTCACATAAAAGATTGGAAAGAAAAGCACGATCCCTATAATCCAAGTCCATTGTACAATAGATTTAAACTGTATTTTTCTTTTTTAGATACAGGGCATGCCGACCTTAAAATCTTTGCATACAATGGTGGATTATTTCAAACTGATGAGTTTCTTGATAGCTTAATTATTAGTGATTCTGTTCTTGAAAAACACATAACTGAACTTTCTGCATATGATTTTGAAACTGACGTAAGTGTAAATATTTTAGGGCATATTTTTGAGCACTCACTTACTGAAATTGAAAAAATAACCAATGCAATTAGTGAGGGCGTTGATCCTTTAACATTACATGAACCTAAAAAGACAAAAGGGAGCAAAGCTAATAAAAAAGACGGCGTTTTTTATACGCCACCATACATTACACAATATATTGTTGAAAATACTGTAGGAGCTTTATGTACTCAAAAAAAAGCTGAACTAGAAATAAACGAACAAGAATACTTTGAGTATAAAACTCCTTCAAAAAAAGCTAAAAAAGAAAAAGAAAAACAACAAGTATTCTCTGATAAAATACGAAGCTATCGAGAATGGCTAAAAAAAATTACTATTTGTGACCCAGCTTGTGGAAGCGGTGCATTTTTAGTAGCAGCACTAGACTTTTTAATGAAAGAACATAAAAAACTTGATGAAATGAATGCGAGTCTTTTTGGTGATATGATTGTTTTTGAAGAAGTTGAAATGTCAATTTTAGAAAACAATCTTTTTGGTGTTGATATTAATGAAGAGAGCGTGGAAATTTGTAAATTAAGTCTATGGCTTCACACTGCAAAACCCAAACGAAAACTAAATACTTTATCAAATAATATTAAATGCGGGAATTCCCTCATTAGCGATAAAACCTTTGTCGAAAATGCTTTTAACTGGCAAGAGGAATTTCCTCACATTTTTGCTGAAGGTGGTTTTGATGTAGTAATTGGAAATCCACCGTATGTACCAGCTGAATTAATTTCAAATTCTGATAAAAACTATTATGAGAAAACTTTTAAGTCTGCTTTTGGTAGAATAAATCTTTATCCTCTTTTTTATGAATTAGCTATTAACTTATTAAAACAAAATGCTTTTTTAGGTTTTATAACTCCATATACAATTCTTAAAAATAAATATTACATTGAAGCAAGAAAATATATTCTTACAAACACAGATATCAAAACTTTAATTGATTTTAAGGGTACTGCTGTTTTTAAAAATGCAACAGTAGATTCCATTATTTTTATTCTTACAAAAACAAATCAAAGAGATAATGTGTTTAATTATATTACAAATATAATAGATTTTGAGTTATTATCGTATGAAAGCAATCTTGTAGAAAAAGATTTAATATTAAAAAAAGAAGATTTTTCTTTTGAAGACTTGAATAGTACTATTGATTTAAAAAGAATAAAAGAAATATGTATTCCCGTATCTAAAATTGTTAATTTTAAACAAGGTATTATAACTGGAAATAATAAAAAATATGTTTCAAAACTAAAAGATATATTATCAAAAAAGGTTATCACTGGGGCAGATTTTAACAGATATACCATGGAATGGCCTGGAAATTTTATTCTTTATGATGAAAAATTATTACATAGAGCACGCACTCCCCAAATATTTGAGCAAGCAGAAAAACTTATGCTTCGTCAAACTGGTGCATACCCAATTTGCACGTTAGATACAGAACAGTATTACACACTTGATACAATACATAATGGAATAATAATAGATACAAATTATAATATAAAATATATACTTGTAATTCTTAATAGCAAAGCTTTTCGTTTTTTCTACGAAACAACAATAAATGAGACTGGAAAAGTTTTTGCACAAGTAAAAATTATATATATTGATCCTCTCCCAATCCCAAACATCTCACCAGCAGAACAAGCCCCCTTTATCGAACTTGCTGATAAAATGATTCAACTCAACAAAGACTTTGCAAAATCAAAGGATGGTTTCTTAAAAACGGTATCAGAAAACTTACAACCAAAAACTCTAAGCATAAAATTGCAAAAATTTTACGAAATTAATTTTTCAGATTTCAAAATAGAACTTAAAAAACAAGGGTCAAAAATTCCACTTAAAGAAGATAGTGATTGGAGAGAGCTTTTTGAAAAAACAACATCACTTTGTTTAACATATCTCGAACATATTTCAGCAACCGATACAATAATTGATGAGAAAGTCTACGAACTCTATGGCTTAACAGAAGAAGAAATTGCGGTTGTAGAGGGGCAAAGATAATCTATAAATTATATGCAAAAATTGAAGTAATAAATCCAATATATCTCTGAATCGATTTCCTATAAACTCGAAATATCTTTCCAGTTTTCAGGGAATCCCATATATCGGTAGAGCTGCGGTTGTTGTATTTGGTTTGTTTGATTATGTAACCTTTTTATTATCGCTTCAGTTTCAAAAACTAGTGTATTCAACTGGTCTTTTTTTAGCAAGTATTTCAAAGAAATAATAACTGCAAATAAATCCTCTTTTCCCTGTGCATACTGAGTGTTCTTTTTTCTAATATTTAAGCTTTTATGTAATGGCGTATCATCAATGGTACTTTTAAAATAATTATAACAGTAAAGTCTTTCATTGTGTGCACATATGTTTCGAGCTAGTGTTAGAATATTAAGCATTTTCAATAGCTGTCCAGGGGTAGTATTGGGAAATTCTTTACTGATACGTGTTTGTAGCTTGTGTGGTAAAAAGCTGTACATTTTAGAAACAGTTCCCAATGTAAGTACCTTTGCCATGCTCCATAGTGGAATATTATTATACTTTTGTTTTTGGTAACGAAGATAAGCATAATGTTTAGGATTTTTCGTATATTGCTCTAATTTTTCTACTAAGTCTATTAGATTATTTTTTGTTTTAGGAGTGCTTTCATAGTTTTCAATGGCTAGATACATTTCTTGTTTGTTTCCATGAGTTTCACAAAAAACATAAGACATTAAAGATTTTATATGTTTTTCAACTTTTAATATATATCTAAAAATAATATTTCGTAAATCATCATCAAACGTATAAAGTGCATAAATATCTTCGATTTTTGTATGTGGTTTATACAATTTGTCTTTTGCCTTAAAAGGTGTTTTATAACCTCCGATTAGAGAAAAATAGCTTAATTCCTTTAACAAATCAATAGCGTAGTCTGTATCATCAATTACAAGACCTTTTTTACGCAATTTCTTTACCTGCTCTACATAACCTAAAAAAGGTTTTTCTGTATTCATATATCTCCATAAAAAAGAAAAGACCCCCGCAGGAGTCTTTACGTTTACAGGCTTCGCAAGTTTCTGTAACACAATCAATACGTTAATAATACTGCATTTACACCTTATTGTCAATAAACTATTTTGCAATAAACAGCTAATTTTTACAGTTCGCTTGTACAAGTACACATTTCCCCGTGCCCCTAAAAGTAGCACCGAATAAAGGAAAAACAGGTAAAAGAGGTATTTTTAGGGTAAAAAGCACGCTTAAAACAAATTAAGCGTACTGGAGTTTTTTTTCACTTTTCTATTATTTAGCATATTACTTTATATACAGTTTTACGCTACACCGCTTATTTTGCCGTTATTCGCCTCTCAGAGCATATACCCTAAATTTGCCTAAAATTTACACCCTCTAAATGCCACTGAGAGAAGCGAGAGAGTACCTAGAATTGGTGCAATTACACTAACTGACATTGAACCATTACCTAAGCACTTTCAACGCTTCTACGAGCCTCCTCGCGTGTTTTCACTTTTTACGCAAGGAGCATTTCGGTGAAAATTTCATTTGAAGCACTACACACCGACATTAAAGCCTCTTCCGTTTTGTGGTCTGCATAGTGTTTAGTCATTGCCTGTGTTAAGTGCCCCAGTGTCAATTGGGCGTGCTTTTCTGAAAGCTCGGCTGCAATGGTGGTTGCATAAAAGTGCCTCCAACTATGAAAAACGATATTTCGCTTTTTTCTTTGGTTCTCTGATATTCCGATACTTTCCATTGCCATTTTAAAGCCATCGTTTATGACATTTTGTACAACTGGTTTATTTGGTAAGTTTCCGTAAAAAATGAACTTATCGCCTTTTTCACGATGTGGATTCTGCATATGAAGTTTTAATAATTCAGCACGTACTTTAGGTACAA
>CAYJPS010000043.1:0-18063 GCA_964372135.1 uncultured Treponemataceae bacterium
TAAGGAAGTTCTATTATGAAAAAATTACTTTGTATACTTATTTTAATGTTATGCGTTTCAGGCATTTTTGCTCAAAAGGTTGATTACGATTTAACAAAAATGACAGGACTCATGGCATATTCATTTATTTTTGAAGTATTGGTAAATCCAGAAGAGTACAGAGGTGATGTTATAAAGGCAAACGGCTTTTTTTACCGCGGTATTTCAGAGTTTACGGGTCGTCATTTTAATTATGTAATGGTTGGAGACGACACTGCTTGTTGTTGGCAAGGCTTAGAGTTTTTAATTGACGGCGTTGAAAACATCGATGAAAACTATCCCGAACAAAATGTTGATATTGAAGTTACGGGAGAATTAAAAAGTTACGATGCAGCTGGCTATACTTTTTTCTACCTTGATGTAAAAGAAGTAGTAATTCTATAAATAGTGCTGTTAATTTCAATAATAACTGTCTATAAAAGTATACAGTCTTACTGTCTTGTTTTGTAGACAGTATTTTTTTCTCTAAATACCTTTTCCTATATAATACAAAGAAATATAATAACCTCGCATTAAGCTATAAAAGTTGGCACGTATCTTGCAGAGTATATGTAGGAGTATAAAATGCAAAGTACATCGTATAAAGCATATATTGCTGAAATAACAAAATATCCATTATTAACTTCTGAGCAAGAAAAGTCCTTGTCAAAGCGAATACAACAAGGAGAAGAGGAAGCAAAAAAAATACTAATAAACTCAAATTTACGCTATGTAGTCTCAATTGCTCATAAATATTCGCGTGACTCTGAATCTCTCATGGACTGTATTCAAGAAGGCAACCTTGGGCTAATGGTAGCTGCATCTAAATATGATTATAAATTTAATACTAGGTTTTCTACCTATGCTAATTCATGGATTACTCAGTATATTTTAAGACATAAAAATTTAGCAGAACCAGCAATACATATTCCAGTATTAAAAATTGAAAAACTAAGAACAATTAAAAATGCGAACAGTCTATTAGAACAAAAACTTGGGAAAATACCTACAAATGAAGAGTTGTCAATATATACTGGTATAGACGAAAATACGTTATTAGAATATAAAAGCTATGACTTTTCAATGTGTAGCCTAGAATCAAAAAATTCTGATGAAACAGATACATCTCTATTACATATTTTATCAGATGAAACTACTAATCCTGAGTTTTATGTTTTAGAAAAAGTCGAAAGGCAAGAGTATATGAGTTTAATTGAAAAACTACCTCCAAAAGAAAGAGTTGTAATGACTCATAGATACAATGGCTTTATTGAAAGAGATCATCCAAGTTATAAGAATATTGGTTTAAAACTTGGTGTGTCAATTGAAGCCACTCGTCAAATTGAAATTAGAGCAAAAAGAAAGCTACAAGGTATTTTTGAAACATATTTTGATGAAGTGTATAACGAGAAAATACCTGTGTAATAGCCTTTCTCTGCTCATTCAATTTTGAAAAAAATGAAAAACAAACTATGTAAAGTCACAGATTAACAGGATGTAAAGAATGGCTTTTTGTTGTGCAAAGGTAGTAAATACCATTATCCTTCTTAATCCTGTATATCCGTGGCTAAACACTCTTGGATAAAAATTGAATTCCCTGCTGCTTATGTCAATATTATTGACAGATGCACTGTAAAGCGTTATTATAATACTAAATATGAAAAGAAAATCTACTCAAATAAAAATACCTGTTTCAAAGATAATTATTCTAAGCACCATTATTTTTGCTGTTGGAATCTTTATACTCTTTTTCAGCTTCCTAATGAGCTCACCGTCTGAAGACCATGAGCGCATAACTGAACTTCAAGAAGAGGAGCAAAAATCTCCTGTAAAAGAAGATACTGAAGCGCCTGAAATTACGCTTGCTCCAAAGCCAGAAGGAATAATTCCTTTAGTTCCAGATCCTGATGTGGAAAAGCCGTCTGACATTGAAATTGAAAAAACAAAAGATGGAGCTTTACTATTTATACTTGATGATGGAGGGCACCATCTTTCTCAGACTCAAGATTTTGTTGATCTTCCTTTTCCTGTCACCATAGCCGTTCTCCCGCAATTAGCTGACTCTGTAGAAACAGCACAATTGGTGAGGGCTACGGGAAACGAATTGTTCTTGCATCAGCCAATGCAAGCGATGAACTTGAACATCAACCCCGGACCTGGTGCAATTTTTCCAGAAATGACTACGGGTGAAGCCGCTGCGATAATGCGGCAAAACTTGCTCGAAATTGGCCCTGTTGATGGTGTAAATAATCATGAAGGATCGTTGATAACAAGTGACAGAAATTTAATGAACGCTGTGCTAGATGTGTGTACAGACAACAACGTACTATTCTTGGACTCAAGAACTACTTCAGAAACAGTTGTGCCAATGTTAGCGTTAGAACGTGATATAACAATTCTTGATAGAGATATCTTTATCGATAATGAACAAGATAAAGATTATATGAGAGAAATGATAGAAAAGGGATTAGACATTGCCGATTCTCAAGGTTATGCAATTATGATTGGACATGTTACTTCGCCAGGGCTTGCACCTTTATTACTTGAAATGTATAGTGAGCTTAGTGCTCAAGGTTATACATTTACTACTCCTTCGAAGCTAAAGATTTAAGGGGTAAGCATAGACTTCGTGTCAAAATTTACTATCGAGTTTCAGCGATGCTGAAACATCGTTTACTTTTGCATGACTTCCGTGTCATGCGATATTGAACATAATGGAGATTTATATGCTAGTTTTAGGAATAGAATCATCGTGTGATGAAACATCTGCAGCAATAGTAGAAGATGGACGTACAATTTTAAGCAGTGTTGTTGCAACGCAAATACCATTTCATGAAGTGTATAATGGCGTTGTTCCTGAAATTGCTAGCAGAAAACATGCTGAGTGGATTTTGCCTGTTGTGCGCCAAGCTTTAGAAGAGGCAAATTTGCAACCAAACGAAATTGATGCAGTTGCAGCAACAAATCGACCTGGCCTTATGGGCGCTTTGTTGGTAGGTTTAAGCTTTGCTAAAACGTATGCATGGTCGTTGAATAAGCCTTTTATAGCAGTTAACCACATGTTAGGACATCTATATGCTGCACACCTGGATAGAGATATTCAGTATCCGTACCTTGGGCTTTTAGTATCTGGCGGACACAGTATAATTTGTAAAGTAAACAACTTTGATGATATAGAAGTTCTAGGAACTACTGTTGACGATGCAGTTGGAGAAGCTTTTGATAAGGTTGCAAAGTTTTACAATTTTGGCTATCCTGGCGGGGTTGCAATTGATAAACTGGCTAAAAATGGTGATATAAAGGCTGCGAAGTTTCCTTTGCCATCACTTCACAAAGGTAATCATCAATATGATATGTCATATTCTGGTTTAAAAACGGCGGTAATAAACCAAATAGACCAGTTTTGGTGTGAAGGGTATGAGAAAACACCTGAAAACATTGCTGCAAGTTTTCAAGAAGCAGCTGTGAACATCCTATTAAAAAGACTTTTTGCTGCAGTAGAGGACACTGGTCTTAAAACTATTGTTGCGGGTGGGGGAGTAGCTGCAAACTCGCGTCTTCGTGAACTTTTAGCTGCCAGAACCGACTTAGACTGTATATTTCCTCCCTTAAAACTTTGTACCGATAATGGTGCCATGATAGCAGGGCTTGGATTTAAGTACTTAGAACGTGGGGAAACAAGTGGTTGGGATACAACCGCCAGTGCTAGAGTCGAAGGCTTCAGAAAGAAGGTGCATCGAAATTGACGTTGCTGTCAATTTCTGCTACCGACTTTTTCACCTTTTGCAAATGACATCGTAGGCTAATGTCTTTTGTGTCGATTTCTACTGCTCAAAATGCTGTGCTTTATTATTGCTTTGACAAATGAGAATTTTTTGCTTAACCAATTCTTTTACTTTTTCTCTCGCAACTTTTCCATATGCTTTAGGATCTATTACATCAGGGTTTACAGTGAGGTGCTCTTTTACACCTTCAGAGTAAGCTTGCCGTAATTCGGTCGCAAAATTGACTTTACTTATGCCTTTTATAATTGTTTCCTTTATGACAGCATCAGATAAACCTGATGCTCCGTGCAGAACTAAAGGAATATCAACTACATTATATATCATTTCAATGCGGTTAATATCGAGAACGGGAGTATGCTTATATATGCCATGGGCTGTTCCAACGGCAATTGCTAAAGAGTCAATGTTTGTCTTTTTTACAAATATTTCTGCGTCAGATGGTTCTGTGTATGTTGATTCTACAGAAAAAGTGTCATCCTCTTTGCCTCCAACTTTTCCCAGCTCTGCTTCAACCGGAATACCATGCACTTTTGCATAATCAACAACAGAACTTGTTAATAAAATATTTTCATTAAAAGGAAGCTGTGAACCATCTATCATTACCGCAGTGTATCCTGCATCAATACATTTTTTTGCGATATCAAAATTTGCTCCGTGGTCTAAATGTAATGCAATAGGTACCGATGATTTTTCGCAAACAGATTTAGCTATACCAGCAAAATATTCAGCTTCAAAGTACTTTAATGTAGAAGTTGTCGTTTGGATAATTACAGGGGATTGTAATTCTTCAGCTGCGTTTATAATTGCCCATATCATTTCTGCATTTTCAGCATTAAAAGCTCCGATGGCATATTTTCCCTTTCGTGCATTAATAAGTATTTCTTTTGTGGTTGTTAACATATAGGAACCCTTTAATAAGTATTTTTATTCGCCATTATTTCGTGTTTGATTATTCTTCGTTATGCAATTTCCTACATTCCATGTAAAATCTTTTTTCATCGGCTTCGCCCATAGAAAAACTTTTGCGTGGCAAAGGTCCATTTATTGCTATAGTTTCAAAAAAAGAGTCCTTTTCAATTGGTGGTAAAAAGAGAGCGACGGTGCCTTCTTTTTTTCCCAATCGACAAAGCTCTTCACTTCCGTGAATATAATCAATGTCCTCGCTATTTTTACCTTGCATAAAATCATCAATAAGTGGTTGCAAATGACTAACTAATAGACCTTTCTTGTCAGTAGTTATACATGTATAGAGCATTGTTCCATTATTGTTTCTAACAACTGCAAAGCTTGCAGGGTTTTTTTCAATGTGGGCTTCAAGTTTTTCAAACGAATCAAATTCAATCAAATCTACTGCCCAATGGTTTCTAATAAAAGTAATGAGCTTTTCACTCTCTATGTTAAATAGTACACGATGGATAGGCTCAAAAGTTAAGCCTTCATCAAAAATATTTACTATTTCAACAAGAGCAAATCGCTCTAGGGCATTCTCTGTATCGCAACATGTAGCCTTTTTTTCATCCCAAACAGCCTTTGCGGTAGCCAGCGAATGGTTTCCATCGCCGACAGCAAACATAAAAATAGATCCATCTTTTTCAGTGTTCTTTTTTGCAATGGTTTCAAGGGATTGTTCAATTTTTTCAAAATCACTTTCTTTTTGAATGGCCCAGCCAGAAATATGACCGCCATGTAACATCAAATCTGTATCATAGGTTTTTTGTTCTTTTGAAATCTCATTTCCAATTTTTTCGACTAACAATGCATCAGGATCATTTACTAATAGCATAATGTGTGGGCTTTCAATTGGTGCGCCATTTCTTATTGCTACTCGTGGAGGAATTCTATCAATAATGGTTGCTTCTGTGGCCCGAATAAGATTTTTTGAAAATGGCTTCCAATCATAGGTTTCTAAATCAATCGCTACAACTAAACCTTTTCTTGTTCTATTGTAATTAGTTTGACGCTCAATATACATAAAACACGATAGCTCATCTTGAAAAATACCAGTAGTAAGATATCTTGTCATAGTAGCGCGGATACTTTGTATGAACTCATCTTTTTTTTCAGTATTATCGAGATATACTTCTGGCAAAACTATATGCAATGTTGATGCATTACTTCCAACAGTGTCGGAAACGTTTTTCCAATACTCTGTATCTTGCGTATATTGGTCGCAAGCAATTACAGCCCATGTTTTTAAGTTGTTGCTTTTTGCAGGTAAAAGTATGTTTGGAACTTTTAGCCCATATTTTTTAAACAAATTCATATAGATAGTATACCGCAAAAGATGATACTATGCTATACTAAGCGCATGAGGTATTGGAGATTTTATGTCTAATATGAAATTCGATTATTCTCAAAAAATGCAACAACAGCTTAGGCTTTCACCTCAAATGATTCAAGCTGTGGAAATATTACGTTTGCCTGTTGAAGAACTTTGTGACAGGGTGTATCAAGAAGCTGAAAAAAATCCTGCAATTGAAATCATCAAAGACGCAGATTTATCTATACGATCTTTGCCATCAACAATACATACGAAAAATTCAAATGCTAGTGATTCATATCAAGCTTTTTTAGAAAATGCTGCAGACCATGAAGAGTCCCTTCAAGAAAATCTTTTGTTTCAATTATCAATGCTAGACATTAGCGAAGAAGAGCGAAATTTAGGTGAAAGAATAATACAGAATCTTGATGCACATGGTTTTTTTACAACCGCTCCTGATTCGCTTTTATACCCCCATGAAACAATAGAATTTTTAGATAAAACATTGGGTATTATTCGTTCATTAGAACCAAAAGGTATTGCCTTTTCTTCTGTTCAAGATAGTTTACTTTTTCAATCAGAGTTACGAGGAAATTGTTCGCCTCTTGTTTCAGAAATACTTAAAAATCACTTTGCCGTTTTAGAAAAAAAACGGCTACCACTTATAAAAAAATATTTACAAGATGAAGGACTTGTGTGTACTATCGAGGAACTTGAAGAGGCACTGCAATGTATTCGTAGCCTAGAGCCGTACCCAGCTGGACAGTTCAATACCGTTGATTCCAAAGTTCAATATGTCGTCCCAGATGTAATAATAAAAAAGCGAGATGAAAATGAAAGTGGCGAGGTAGATGGAGAGATACAAGAGTTTACAATAGAGTTCCTCAAAGGAAGCTTACCAGAAATAACAGTATCTCCTGTGTATATGAAACTCATAGAGGAAAAAGGAAAATCGAAAGAAGAGTACCAATTTGCATCTGATGCTATTCAAAATGCACGACAGTTTATTCAGGCCCTGTCATTTCGTTCAACATCAATATTTCATGCTATTCAAGTCATTGTTATGAGACAATACGATTTTTTTTGCAATGGGCCAGGGCATTTAGTACCACTTCGCCAAAAAGACGTTGCAGAGGAAATTGGGATGCATGAAGCTACAATTTCACGTATTGCAAATGGAAAATATGTTCAGTGTGATTGGGGATTGTTTGAGCTAAAATACTTTTTTTCCAATGCTGTAAATGAGCACAATGGCTCACAAGTACAAGATTCAAAGGAATCTATACAGCATCAAATACAAATGCTTTTGCAGGAGAATGAAAACATAGGCGGGAAAAAACTCTCAGATTCAAAATTAGTACAACTCTTAGAAAAAAAAGGCATAATTATTGCGAGGCGCACCGTTGCAAAGTATAGAAATGAATTAAATATTGAATCTTCGTTTGACCGATTATAAAACATGGTGTATAATATATAGAGAGGATACGTCCTCTGATTGTATTTGATAAGGGGGTTATTATGAATACAACTATTAATGCAATTGGATTTGACCTTGATCAAGATCAAAAAGATTTGGTAGAAAAAAAACTTGAACGAATTAAGTATGGAGATGACTTAATTACAGACTTATCATTTAAAGTAAAAGAAGATAAAAAATATATTTTTGAAAGCACAATACATTTCAGGTGGGGAGTTGTTGCCCATATTTCAGCAGAGGACTACGAGTTTCAAGCTGGCTTAAACAAACTTATTGATGTATTAGATCAAAAGGTAAAAAAAGAAAAAGATAAAATACAACATTAATTGATAATGCGCAATGAATAATTAATAATTGGAAAGTGTCAATACTATTAATTGTTAATTATTCATTATTAATTATCCTTAAGCGATTGAATAAAAACAAAATTCAGTGTATAGTTGTTTTATGGTCGAAGAAAAAAAATTTACTGTTTTAGATCTTTTAAGTCTCGATTTAAAAGGGCACGATGCTCTCAATCTAAAGTGTGTTGGTGGAAGAAAGGGTTTATCGCGAAATATCACACTTCCTGATTTAAACCGACCTGGTTTAGCTTTATCTGGTTTTTTTGATTCATTTGGATTTGCGCGTGTTCAAGTTTTTGGACAGGGCGAGTGTACATTCCTTTCAAAATTAGTAGAAGATAAAAAGCTTGATGTTGTAAAAAAGTTTTTTACCTATGATATTCCTTGTTGTGTATTCACCCGCGATATTTCACCGCCAGAAGAATTTCTTCAACTCGCAGAAGAAGCAAAATGCGCTGTGTTACAGACAGATTTAGCATCTACAGATTTTTCGAGCCGTATTTTGCGTGTTTTTTCAGATATCTTCGCAGAACATAAAGTTATTCACGGTGTTTTTATTGAAGTATATGGAATTGGAATAATAATTAGTGGTACTTCGGGTGTTGGAAAAAGCGAAACTGCACTAGAACTTGTTCATCGAGGACATCGTTTGGTTGCCGATGATGTTGTTGAAATCCGTTGTGTAAATGGAAATATTTTACTTGGCCGAGGTCCCAATAAGATGATTAGTCATCACATGGAAATCAGGGGTTTAGGTATCATAAATATTCAACAGTTATACGGGGTGGGGGCAATACGTGAACAAAAAGAAGTTCAGCTCTTGGTAAAACTTGAAGAGTGGAATCCGCAAAAAGTGTATGATAGATTAGGGACTGCCGAAAACACTGAAGAAATTCTTGGAGTCAAAATTCCTGTTATCGAAGTTCCAGTAAAACCAGGACGGAATATACCTATTATTTTGGAAACGGCAGCTATGAACGAAAGGCTGAAATCTATGGGCTATCACTCGGCGAGGGATTTTAATCAAAATGTGCTTCGTTGGATAGAAAGTGGAGAGTCTCAGTCTGACTATTATGGTGCTGAAGACATATATTAAAAAAATTGTATTTTAAAACTTGCGTTATAGAAAGCGCGCCCCAAGCGGGTTAAAATTTGGAGGAATGTATGGCAGAGAAGATTGTGATTGTGCAAAATAGAGCAGGGGTTCATGCTCGTCCTGCAGCTTTGATTGCTCAAACTGCAAACAAATTTGTTTCTGAAGTTTTTATGAGTAAAGATGGAATGGAAATAAATGCAAAATCAATCATGGGTGTTATCACTATGGCAGCAGCATACAATAGCTCCATTACAATTCGAACAGAGGGTTCAGACGAGGATGATGCTTTAGCTGCTTTGTGCACACTATTTGAATCAAAATTTGAAGAGGATTAAGTTTTTTTTATATGAAAGAACTGACTAGTAGGCAACAACAAATTCTCAATTTTATCACGGTTTTTTCAGCCGAGCATGGGTGTCCTCCTACGGTACGAGAAACTGCAGATAATTTTTCTATTTCAATTAAAGCTGTTCAAGACCATTTTTCAGCGTTAAGAAAAAAAGGATACTTAGCACCAGCACAAGGTAGATCTCGCTCTCTAAGAGTTTTGGTAAATAATGAAGAACATGATGCAAGAAGAGTATGTGCTGTGCCAGTTTTGGGCAATGTTGCTGCAGGAAAGCCTGTTTTTTGCGATGAAAACCATTCAGGTAGTGTAACTATACCTGGCGTAATGCTTAGTAGAGGCTTTGAATATTTTGCTGTCTATGTTAAGGGCGACAGTATGTCTGAGGTTGGTATTCTTAATGGTGACCTTGCTCTTATTCGAAAACAAAATGATGCGAGCGACAATGAAATAGTTGTAGCACTTATCGAAGATTCAGTTACTTTAAAGAGATTTTTTAAAGAGCCTACAAGAATTCGACTTGAACCAGAAAATAAAGACTATAAGCCTATCTATTGCCAGGAAGTACGCATCTTGGGCGTGCTTTCAAATATAATAAGGAATTATTGATGGCAAAGGAAGAGTCTACTTTGAATATACCTTTGTGGCTTTTTTTAGGGCCTGAAGTGGGTAACAAAAATGATGAAATAAAAAAGCTTTGTTCTCGTGCTAAAAGTGAACTAGGTGAAATAGACGAAGATTATTTTTATGCTCATGAAACATCGGTGCCAGAGCTGCTTGGGCTTTTACAAAATGGGTCTTTGTTTTCTGCAGGAAGATTTGTAGTTTTTCGAGGCGCTGAGAGCATAAAGAAAAAAGAAGACATTGCAATGCTCACAGATTGGGCACACTCATTAGCAGAAAAAAAATCTCAAAATGACAGTTTTTCGTGGCTTATACTCGTTTCTGATGAATCTTCTGTAGATAAAAAACTTGAGGCAATTATTCCTAAGCAAAATAAAAAAATATTTTGGGAAATGTTTGAAAATCAAAAAAATGAATGGCTAAAAAATTGGTTTGATAAAGAAGGTTTTTTCATAGAAGCTGATGCAATAGATACAATATTAGAATTGATTGAAAATAATACAGAAACATTACGAAACGAGTGTTCTCGTTTTTCACTTTGCTTAGAAAAGGGACATCGTATTTGCGTCGAAGATGTAGAAACAATACTTAGTCATAGTAGGGAAGAATCGCCCTTTACACTTTTTGCAAGTCTTTGTGATACAGATAAAAATACCGAAGAAAGGTTTAGTTCTGCACTTTCTATATTGCAGCACATTAGAAATTCAAAAGAATCTTCATATTTTCAATTAATTGCAGCACTTTCTCATTGCTTCAGAAGATTAAAAGTATGGCATGTTTTACACACTGAAAAGCCGTACCCATCAGATCTTGATTTGAAAATAAAAGGCTTTTCGAGCAAGAAAATGCAAGGCCAATATGCATCGGCTGCGAAAATTTGGTCGATTAAAGAAACCATATTATGTTTATCAATGTTATCTCAAACTGACATGATTATCCGTACTACAGGGAATATGGTGGAAGAAATTGTTTTACAAGAACTCCTATATTCCCTTATAGTAAAAAAAGGCCGAGAATTACAAGTCTATAGTGCTTAAAAGATCTTTTAAAGCTTTTAGCTCCTCTGCAGTTAATGAAATTCCCTTGCTCATTTTCTCTCCATCAGGAGACCACGAGCGAAGGTCAAATTTAGCTTCTCTGCCACCCCATGAAACACTCGTAAGCTTTGTCTGCCATCCTGACTTACTTGTTGAAAGAACACCAAATTCTTTTTCAACATTAAATGAAAATTCACTTTCCATATTGCTCCTCCTTGTTAATTAATATATACGCTGCAAACGTATAATTAATAAAAGTATGTATATATATTATAGTCATTTTCGAATACTTTTAAAAGTTTTTTTAAAAAAAAAGGAAAAAAAAGTTGCATTTATTTACAATTTAGGATAGAATACTGATAGAGTATTTTAAAAAAAAGAATTTGGGTGCTTTTTGACAGCTTAATTAGTAAAGCGTTGTCTTTTTGATTATGCCTTTAAAGTTCTCTATAGACTTAGAATGTTAAAGGAAAAACTTTAACAATAATCGATTTTACAAGGAGTCTTGTATGAAAAAAGTAATAGTTGCTGGTATGTGTTTTGCACTGCTTGTGTTGTCTGGATGTAAATCAACTCCAGAAGAAACAGTTGACCCAGTAGAGGTGCAACCAACTGAACAAACAACAGAAGGCAGTTTAGCCGATTTGAATGAAGCATTAAAAGCTGATATCGCAAAAGCACGCGAAATGGCAATTGCTGCAGGAGCAGAAGATTATTTTGCCAACGAATTAATGGTAGTAGATGTTGCGTCAACAGAAGCTCATACTGTATATGAAGACGGTGGAGATGAACAAGAGTTTAATGATGCCGCTAATGATATCTTGTATCAATATAGAGCAATAGAGCAAATCTCTTTAGCTACAAAAGCAAAAATGCGAATTGATGAATTAGGATATGAACCGTATGATCCTGAAAGCTATGCTGAAGGGCTTGCAGCTAGTGATTCGGTAAACGAGCTTTTTAATACAGGTGCAGACGGAAAGACTTTATACGATGAAGCAAAAAAAGCTGCAGATGCGTATAATCTTGTTTTATTCACTGCATTTTCAGAATTAGCAGAAGAAGAAAAAGCTAAATTTTTGGCTGTTAAAAAACAGGCAGATGAAATTAAAGCTGGTGTAGCAGATAAAGACAATTACAATAGCGCAGTTGTGTTTTATACACAAGGTGATGCTGATTTAAGGGCTGGTAGTCCTGAAACAGCACTTGAACACTTAACAATTGCGACTACTTCAATGACAACCGTATATGAAACAGTTGCAGAAAAACGACGTCTTGCTCAAGAAGCAATGGACAGAGCAAGAAGACGTATCGAAAATGCAGACGCAGTAGCAACAGAAGCAGATACAATTGTTCCTCTTGCCGATGTGGAAGCATTGGATGCAATTAGCGAAGAAGAAACTGAAGGAGGCGAATAATGAAAAAGGTACTATTAATAACAGTTATTTTTCTATGTGTAGCGATTTCTTCTCTTGCAGCACAAAGTTATGCAAATAATGAATATGCTCGATTGGCACGTCAATACGATCAAAGATCAGAGGCTGCATTTGATGCTGGGGAATATGATGAAGCAGTTGAATATGCGATACTTGCTGAAGAAAATGCTGAACTTTCTGAAATTTACATTGCTGAAATGCTTGAAAAATATAAAGCAAATACTCGAATTATTTATGCTCGAAACAGAGTTGTATATGCACGTGGTATAAACGCTGCTGTATATTATCCAATGGCATTTGAAACAGGTGAAACAGCTTTAGAAAATGCTGAGCTTGCGTATGAAATGGGCAACTGGGCAACAGCTACATTGTATGCTGAAGAATCTCTTGCAGCTCTTGAAGGCATTAAAGAAGTTAAACCACTTCCAGAATACTATGTGGTAACACCTTGGGCACAGTCAAAAGACTGTTATTGGAATATTTCAGGTAAACCATATATTTATAATAATCCATTATTATGGGAAAACTTATATCAATCAAATAAAGACAATATGAGTGATCCTAATAATCCTGATTTAATTCATCCAGGTATGAAAATGTACATACCAAGTTTAACTGGTGAAATTAGAGAAGGAGTTTATTCTCCAAACGTTTCGTATGATACATACGGCGCACAAGAATAAGTAAAGCAAAGGCATTCAGTTTTCTGAATGCCTTTATTGTTTTAAACTTGATGGTAGGGCGAAGAAGAATAGGAACCACAGATTACACAGATTTATACGATTTCTTTGTAATTACGAATTGAGAATTAGGAATTAGGAATTATAATGACCAATCTTATTAGGCTATGAACCTATCATTTCTTCGTTTTGCAAATAAAATAGCAGGGCTGTAGCCATTAACGAATGGCAATAGGGCTTTTTGCCCATGTCTTGTATCACTTCGCGTACTGGAATTGCTTGAAAACTTACAAATTCATCATCATCCAAGTCTAGGGTGTGAGTGTTGCTAAGTGCTTTTGCTCCATATATGTGCAATGTATTACTATAAATAGCAGGGTTTGGATTGATTGACCCCAAGTGGATTATTTCACTGGCATCATAGCCTGTTTCTTCTAAAAGCTCGCGTTTAGCTGCCTTTAGAGGATCTTCTCCCTTATCGACAACTCCTCCAGGGAATTCTATACTTAGCTCTTCAGCACCGTGCCTCCATTGTGAGACCATTAGAAAACAATCTTCATCAATGTTGTGCACAATATATGCTTGTTTTTTGTCCAAAAAGGGAACAGCAATTACCCAATCTGGTGCATCTAGTACGATAAAACTCGATTCATCGCCATTTGGAGAAATGGCTGTTTGAGCATTCACTTCCATAATTCGTGTTGAGTAAAGATGTTTTTTATCTTTCGTTGTCCATGTTAGATTTTTGCTCATTTTTTTTATCCTTTATTATTAAATTTCCTAGATACACATCTTGTTTTTTAAGCCTACCAGATGTATAATATATGTAGGATATTATGTCAAGATGTAATATTGAAGAGTTTGTTAGAAAATCATTTTTAACAAAAAAAATATGATTCGGTGCTTGTGTGCATAACGTAAATTTCACAGGCAGATATTGATAGGGGGATACAATGGCGATTATTGCTATATCAAGACAGGTTGCAGCACTCGGAGATGAAGTAGCTAGTGAATTAGCGAAAAAATTGGGGTATAAATTTATAAACCGCAAAGATATCGAAAAGAAAATTATTGAACTAGGTTTTGCTGAGGAAAAGCTAGAAAAGTATGATGAAAAAAAACCAGGTTTTTTTGCCTCTTTAGCAAAAGATAGAGATGAATATTTAGATTATTTACAAACAGCTGTATTAGAAGCAGCTTCAATTGGTAATTGTATTTTAATAGGGCGAGGAGCTTTTGTTATATTGGAAAGTGTTCCTAACCTGCTTTCTGTACGCTTTGTAGCAAGTGAACAAGTGCGCCTAGAACGGCTTAAAAATGAGTTCGATTGGGATGAAAAACAAGCTATGAAACGTATTGAGGAAAGTGATTCAAATAGACTTGGGTTTCATAAGAGTTTTTTTAATCTATCACCTGAAGATTCATCTTCATTTCATATGGTATTAAATACTGGTGTTTTTGACAAAGAAACAGCAGCTAATATGCTTGCTCAAATGACAAAATCTCTAATAACTAAACAGATGGAAAAAGATGGAAAGCAAAAAATTGATGAATTATTAGAAGCGCAAAAATTGGTTAATAAACTTATTTTTGAGCATAAGTTAAATATTAATTTTTTACGCGCTGTTATCGATGGAGATACTGTTACACTTCAAGGGATTGCAGATTCTGCAGTTCTTGTTGAAAAAGCACAGTCTATTGCTTCAGAAATAATGGTTGGCAAAAAGGTTGAATCTGCAATCAGTATCGTTCAAGATTTTAAGGCATATCCTTAATAGAAATGAATGATTTTTTTGATATAGTTTCAATTATAGCTACGGTAAGCTTTGGTTTATCGCTTGGCTTTTTTCTCAAATGGCTTTTTTTGATTTGGAAAAATCGTGTATCAAACAACAGTAAGCTTACACGGAAGTGCAGGCATTACATGGAAGCTTTTTGCATTTTTTTTAGTTTGGTAATTGCATGTGTTGCGGTGATCCTCATTGCAACAAAGGTGCAGACTTTTATTGATTCCTTTTCTGTAGAAGATGTTTTTTACTATTCTGTCTTATTTATTACAATACTTATTAGTGTTCTATTTTTTAGAATTTTAGCTCCCGTTATATGCGGTTTTTATATTCTGTATTGTGGTATATTTGCATTCTTATTTTTTCACTCATATTCAGTGTTGCCTAAAGAATTTACTCATGAAGCCACTGAAGGTTATTCTGTTGAATTGCAAGCGGTTGTTTTATCAACGAAAAATCTCCTACCATTGCCCCGCCATTGGATATCGGAACCAAGGGTGCTTTTGCAAAGTGATTATACACAACACAGCATACAAATTTTTCAATCTTCTATTGATACATTCGGAATAGATTCCGTTGCTTCAAAAGCAATCATTATGCTTTCGAGTCTTATTGTAGAAAAAGATGTTGGCTTGCAAACTGTGCGCCTTGAACATACACCTGCAGAATCTGATTCTACGGTTACTACATTTTTTGTGCATGTAGAAAAATCAACTGTCTTGATTGATGTTTTATAAATGTTTGGTTAAAAATATTGCTTGCGTTATTCGAAAATCAGTTGTACAATTAAGTATGCATTTCAAACACAACGCTGAGTACTCAGTTTGAGAGAATCCTTTGCGAATCAACGTCTCATATGTGTATATTGCTGAATCTATCTCTGCTATGAATAATTCTGGTAGAGAATCGAGTAATAAGGAGAGAATATGAAAGAAAAAGTACGAGCAGTGCAGTACGGTTGCGGAAGAATGAGTATTTACCTTATGAGGTATATGATCGAGCATGATGTTGATTTAGTAGCAGCATTTGATGTTAGACCAGATGTAATAGGAAAAGATGTAGGAGACGTAATTGGATCTGGAAAAACCGGAATCCTTATAAGTGATGTTAAAGATGCTGATGCTATCTTAAAGCAATTAAAGCCAGATGTTGGAGTTGTAGCCACAATGAGTACTATGGTTGATATTAAGGATGCCTTTACTGTTTTGGCACAAAATGGCGTGAATGCAATTTCAACTTGTGAAGAATCTCTTTTCCCTTGGAACTCAGCCTCTAAAATAACAGAAGAGCTTGATGCACTTGCAAAGAAAAATAACTGTACACTTGCTGGGAGTGGATACCCTGATATGTTCTGGGGCGTTTTAATTGATGTTTTAGCTGGTGGTATGCATAAAATTACAAAAATTAAAGGTTCTAGTAGTTATAATGTTGAAGATTATGGTATAGCTTTAGCAAAAGGACATGGGGCGGGCCTTTCGTTGAGCGACTTCGAAAAAGAGATTGGCGCTTATAATGATATGCCATTTAAAGAAATTAGTGAAAAAATACAAAGTGGTGAGTATCCACCTCCTTATATGTGGACTCAAAATGGTTGGCTTTGCAGCCGCTTAGGCCTTACTGTTACGAACCAAATACAACGTTGTCTTCCTCATACTTATAAAGAAGATTTACACTCTGAAACACTAGGCATGACTATAAAGGCAGGCGATGCAACCGGCTTAAGTGCAGTTGTAATTACTGAAACAGCAGAAGGTATTACATTGGAAACAGAATGTATTGGTAAAGTATATGCTCCAGGAGAAGTTGATACAAATAACTGGACATTGATTGGAGAGCCTGATACAAGTTTTGTTGTGAGTCAGCCTGATACGGTAAAATTGACTTGTGCAAACTTAGTAAATAGGATTCCCGCACTGATAGCAGCACCTGCAGGATATGTAACTACAGAAAAAATGCCAAATAATGTTTATATGTCAAAACCGATGAATGAGTACATATAGTAGTTTTAATATAATACTAAGCAAGAGTTTTTTTAAGCTCTTGCTTTTTTTATGACTAGAGCATTCTCTGAGGTTTACATTTTTGTTTATTCTTGATATACTTACATTATGAGAACCGCTGATGCTTTTACATGGGTAAGAATTGTATTTGCCCCTATATTTTTTATTTTATTTATGATTCCCGAATGGACAGGCAATTTTGCAGAAATTACTTTTATTATTTTGTGGCCACTGTTAATTTTTGCTGAGTTTACCGATTTTTTAGATGGTTATTTTGCTCGGAAAAAAAATGAGGTAAGCGATTTTGGAAAATTTTTTGATCCATTTGCAGATGTGCTTTTACATTTAACAACATTTTTTTGCTATGCAACTATTGGGCTTATGCCAATGTGGTGTTTGCTTTTCATTGTATTAAGAGAAATCTCAATTCAATTTGTGCGCCTGATGGCACAACGAGAGGGCCTAGCCATGGGAGCTGCTATGGGGGGCAAGATAAAAACAGTACTCTATATTGCCACTGGAATGTTTTCTTTAGTTTTTGTTACTCTAAAACATTTTGCAATTGAGTTTGATACTCAAACTTTTATAAATGTGAATTTGATATTATATATAATCTGCGTTTTAGCGTCATATGCATCATTTGCACACTATTTAGTATTGTTTGCAAAAGCAAAAAACAGCAAAGTATCGCAGCAAAATACATGAAATAGAGCGATTTTCATGTAAAGGCATAGATTTTTCTATGTTTCTAAAAAAAATGTGCTTTTTTTCTAAAAAAAGTGAAAAAAGTTTAAAAAGGTTGTTGACACAAAATATGTGTTTATGATATATTATCAACACTCGCCGCTGATGAGTTGCAATAGCGCCGTCGGAGAAGGTGAAGTAGAGAACATTGAGAAATAAACAGGGAAGGAAAGAAAGATAACTAATAATACGAAAGTAGAATTGGTTGACATAAGCAATTATGTAGTATAAGAGAGCGTGAAGCTAATGTAGAGATATGTTAGTGGAAGAAAAAAACACGAACCGAAAATATGGCAATCGAAAGGTTGCTAGTCAGAGGATGTATTGAAAGATATATCCGATGTTCCTTTAAGAATAAGGGACAGACATTGAAGTGAAATCAATGGTCTTCGGACCTTTGAATAATATCATGGAGAGTTTGATCCTGGC
>CAYJPS010000044.1:0-16703 GCA_964372135.1 uncultured Treponemataceae bacterium
TTGCATCTTCAGGTTTAACTTCTACATAAAAAGAATCTTCTGGTAAAACTTTTACGATAGGACCTTTTTCACAGAAACCAAAACAACCTGTTTTAACAATTTGTACTTTATCTTCAACGCCAAAGTTTTTTGCTTCTGCGTGAAGGTTATTATAAATTGCATCTGCACTGGTGGACTCACAAGCTGTACCACCGCAAACTAAAATATAGTGTGTATAAGCCATGTGCTTCTCCTAGTTTTTTACAATATCAATTGACGGCCTGTCAATTATATGTTTATCCAACATACTTTTATTAATAATGTGTTGTTCTACAATACGCTCAACAACATCTGCTTTTACATCGCCATAAATAACAGACGGCATATCAGGTACAATAACTTCTACTGTTGGCTCTTTTGCACAAGCGCCCATACATCCTGTTTGTCTAATATTCGCATTGTCACTAATACCTTTTTTTTGTAGCTCACTAATAAAAGCATCAAGGGTATCTTTTGCACCTGCCGCTATTCCACAAGTTCCCATCCCAACAATAATCTGAACGGTTTTTCCATCTGTGTCACGACGGTTAATTTCAACTTGTTTTTCTCCACGAAGTTTTCGTAATTCTTCAAGAGACATTTTTGCCATACTATTCTCCTTATTACATTAATTGTCTTTATTCAAATTCTTCTTGGCTTTCTAGGTAATCTCCTAGTAAGGCCAAATCGGAAACCGTTTCCATGCCGCCTAAAACGTCAAGTAATTCGGTTTTTACTACAGTATAATCAAGGGTTCCTTCAGTAGTTTGTTTTTTTCTGGTAATAACTAGTTCGTGATTACCCGAAAACATTAAAACTTGTCTAAATAATCCTTGTATGTTTCCTATGGGGGGGGTATCAATATTGGTTAAGTCAAAGTTCATGGCAAGTGTAGTACCATGCCCTTCCTTAGATTGTATATCCCAGCTCCCATTCGTACTCATTGCTGTTTGCATTAAAAAAGGGATCCCCAAACCAACCTTTCGGTTAGGGTGTTTAATTCCATCGGTGTAAAAGGGATCTTTTACGCGGTTTAATGTTTCAGCATTCATACCTTTTCCGTTATCTTTTATGATAACATCCAAGGTTTCCTCTGTTTCTAAAAAGCTTAGTTCAATCAATGACGAACTTGCCTCAACGGCATTTTGCGTTAAATCAGCAATTAAATCACAGAGTGTATAATGCATTAGGCTGTTTTATATTTATCTAAGATTTCAGACATTTGACCTTTTACAAGTTTACCATACACATCACCATTTACGGTAAGCACAGGAGCAAGTCCGCAACAACCAATACAGCGTACTGGTTCTACAGAAAACAAGCCGTCTGCAGTAGCTGCATCTTCTGGGTCTAAACCTAAGAGTTCTCTTGACTCATCAATAAGGTCTTGTCCACCTTTAAGATAACAAGCTGTTCCTAAACAAACACTGATTCTGTTCTTTCCGGGTTTTTTTGTCTTAAAGAAGTGGTAAAATGACATAACACCGTACACTCTTGCCAAATGACTTCCTGTTCTGTCAGCGACAGCTTGTGCTGCCTCTTTTGAAATATACCCTTGTTCTTCTTGAACTTTGTGTAAAACCATAATGAGGTTTCCAGGTTTTGTATTCCATTCGTCTATAAATGCTTCGAGTTCTTTAGAAAACCCAGCATCTGTTTTTTGTGCCATGCACACCTCCATTTTATGTATATTTTTTTATCTTTAATACTGTAGTATACTTATAGTATCTGTTTTAGTCAAGGATTGGAAAGGGGTTTTATTGAAAATCAAGTCTTCTTTACCAAATAATCTCCAATTTTATTTCATCGGTGTTTGCCAAAAAATCTGCAAGAGAAATTGCGACCTTTGCGCTTTTTTTTGCATATTCAACATCTCCCACATTAGAAGGCGACAAGGAAACCTCTTTTACAGTTTTTGGAACCGTTAAACTAAAAACAACATTACTCTTTTTAAGTTCCTCTAACATTGTTTGTCCGTATAAAGCGCCTATAAAATCAAGATATTCATTTGTCGTCATTTGTCCACCAGTAAAAATAGGGGCTTGCAACAATTCTAAATATATTACATTCTCCTCTCCCATAAGCGACAACAAAGACATCATTGTTGCATTATTAATACTTAAAGACAAATGTCCCCTTTCAGAGGTATTTTCAAAGGTAACAAGCTGCTTTTCACTTGGCACAAGGGAATTTATATCAAATGTTTTACCTGAAATTGAAATTCCTGCAGTTCCATCTGCTTCTATAGAAAGCAATATTATATCAGCTCTTTTAAAACTTTGTTCTATAAGACTTCTATCAAAAACACTAATAGATTGATCTGCACCTGAAAAAGATCTAATAAGACTTTCTACTCCAGAACTTGCTTTTGTTTCAAAAGCGAATGTTCCACTTGCATCTTCAGAAACATCAATTGCTGCATTTGTTGTGCAAGAAAACAGAACTATACAAAAAATTATACTAAGAGATCTTATTACTTTTTTACGAGAAATTTTTTTTACCATAAAATATTTTACCTTAAGAAATGTTTACCGTCAATACTTACACGAACGCCTGTAGAAAAAACAAGCCCTGCAACAAAAGCTTCTCCTATATGCAAGGCTGAATTATCTGTTTTGTTAAAAACAGTCCAAACAATATCTTGGACAAAAGAAATCTCCGTTTTTCCAACAGAAGCGCTTGGACTTTGCCACGAAAGACCGAGTATTCCAGGAAATATAGAAGGACTTAAAGTTTTTTCATTTCCAATTAGAACAGGCTTTCCGATTGTAAAGACAGGCCCCGCATATACACGAAAGCCATAGGGAACCGATATAGAAAACTGCAAGGGTATTTGAACTATATTCATTTTTGGGTCAAATCTAAATTCAATGCCTAGACCTGGGTCAACCTCCCATGCAGTGTATTTTGCATGCATTTGAACTGTTGCTCCTCGTATGTTAAAGAAAAAACTATCGGTACTGAAAAAATTCCAAATCATGGTACCTGTAAAGTCTATAACGGTATCATCTAGCATACTGGAACTTGAGTTGTTTGGGGTTATAGCATTTTGACTATCTGGTGAAACAGAGGGCAAATCATTACCGTTTTCTTCTTCGTGGGAAGCAGCAGAGGGCAAAAACTGGCCCACTCCTGCATAAGTATTTTTCCATGTTGTTTGATTCAAAGAAGAGACGATAACACCGGTATTTGGACCATCACTTGCCGAATGAATAAACTGATTGTTCCCTATGTATATACCTGCATGAGAGATGCTATTACCAACCGTAATAAAAAAAAGAACATCTCCTATTTCTTTTTTTTCATCTGGAACTATTCGCATAAAACTATACATAGCTTCCGTTGTTCTTGGAAGTTGCACTCCTACTGAGTTTCTACTTGCCGAATAAATAAATCCAGAACAATCCATTCCCTCAATGGTTGTTCCGCCCCACAAATAAGGAACTCCTACATATTTTTTTGCTTCCGCTACAAGTTTTTCCCTAAGTGCAAGCGCTTGTTCGGAATCAGTTTGAGAAAAAGTAAATGTTGTTGCAATAAGCAAAAAAACGGCTATAAAAAAGCCTTTTTTTATATTTGTCATAATATATACCTATTATCGTCTATTTTCAAGAAACTCACAAGTACCTTTTTATTTTTATTGCAAAATCTTAAAAAAAACAGTATAGTAATATAAATGAACATCGTTCTTTTTTCAAAAGCAGATAATTATTTTTTCCCTTCGACAGATGAACGTGCAAAGCATATTATATCTATTCTCAAAAAACAAAAAGGTGAAACCTTTGAAGCTGGTATTGAAAATGGACAGGCAGGCATTGCAACAATAACCCATATAGATGAAAAGGGTATAACGTTTATCTTTAATGCAACATCAGATGGAAAACCTTTATTCCCCATTGAAATGATTGTTGGTTTTGTGAGACCAATTCAACTGAAAAGGCTTTTTAGAGATATTGCAAGCCTAGGCGTTAAAAGGTTGCATCTTGTAGGAACTGAACTTGGCGAAAAATCATACATGCATTCAAAAATAGTTGAAAGAGGTGCCGCTTATAAGGCTTTAAAAGATGGCGCTATACAAGCAAAGAGCACTCATATTACAGACTTATGCATACATCCTTCGTTAAAAGAATGCTTAAAAACTCTTTGTATTGAAGAAAAAGATCTTTCTGTTTGCTTAGACAACATTAAACCAAGCGAAACTCTTTTTAAACATCTCCAAAGAGAGGAAAACAGAAACCTTACTCTCTTTGCAGCTATAGGAAGTGAAAGAGGATGGAGCGATGCAGAGCGAAATCTTTTTAAAAAAAAGAATTTTACCCTCTGCAGCATGGGAAAAAGAGTGTTGCGCACAGAAACGGCTACAACGGTTGCATTAAGCCTAATACTACAAGCAAGAGGTTATTTAGATGAATCAAGATAGAGTTAAAGAAATATTATTAGATATAAAAAATACTAATCTCGAGTTTACACTTCTTTTTACAGGAAAAGAAAGCAAAAGAGTAAATGGTCTTTACAAGCCTGAAACGCAAGAAATCCTCTTGCACAACAAAAATTTCAAAACTGACAACCAACTTGTGTATACGGCAATCCATGAGTATGCTCATCATATTATGAATGAGCAAAAATTAAACAAATCAGCAGGATTGGAACACTTAAAGGGTAGAGCACACTCCATTGATTTTTGGGCTCTTTTTCATGAACTTTTAGACATCGCTGAAGAAAAAGAATACTATGTAATGGGATTAGAAGAAAGCCCCGAATTAGCAGAAATTACTGCCGATATACGAAAAAATTATCTTGAAAAAAATGGTCTTTTAATGCAGGAATTTGGAAAACTTTTAGCAAAAGCCCATCAACTATGCATTGAAGCAAATATACGATATGAAGATTACATCGATCGATGTTTAAAAATTCCGCGTGTTGCAGCAAAAAACATAAGCAAAGTTGGATCTGTTCCTGTTGATCCAAGCTTAGGATTTGAAAACATGAAAATGATAGCTTCAATGGCATCTGCAGATAAAAGAGCCATGGCCCAGGAACAACTCATGAGCGGAAAAACACCAGACACTGTCCGTTATGCAATGAAAAAGCCAAGCCCTGATTTTGATCCAAAAGAAAGCTTAGAAAAAGAAAAAACACGATTAGAAAAAACAATTACACACTTAACAAGTAAACTTGAAATGGTGGAGGAAAAACTTGCAAATCTTTAATAAACTTTTTTTTGTTCTTGTTTTTATAACATCCTCAAGTGCTTTTTCGCAAACGGGTGCTCCAAGTATTCAATCCCCAACAACCCCTTCTATAGCAGCTCCATCAATTGTTGCTCCTGTTGTGCCATCTGTTCCAACAATACAACTTTCAACTGGATCTGCTGATGAAACAAGAACGACATCAACCTCTAACAATGATCAAATCCCATCAGCATTGGCAACAGAACTTTCAGCTTCAGCTCTAGAGACTCTCAGCGGCCTTTTTACAGGATCAGAGGAAAATTTGAATGCAACAGCATTGGGCGAATTTGAAAGTTTTTCGTCTTTAGAAGAGCTCTCTACCCTACTGAATACAGAAATTACCTCAACTGATGATGCCACAACAATAGCTTTATTACAAGAAATTCTGTTAAAGCTTTCCGAGCTTGAAGAAAAAATTGATAACCTAGAAACAGAAAAAGCAAAGGATTAACAGGAGCATTTATGAAAAAAAACCTTCTGGAAGAAGGACTTGAAAAAATAGGTTTTTCTCAGGCTGAAATAAAACAAGGGATTGAAAAGCTCACACTTTATGCAAAAGAGCTTCAAAAAGGCAACGATGAATATGGGCTTACCGCAATAGTAGATTATGATGAGATAATCATTCGCCATATTCTAGATAGCCTTGCCGCCCTTCCACATATACATTCTTTAAAAAAAATGATTTTGCAAACAAGAGACAATAGCACTAACTTTGACAACGATTCTTTTATTATTGCAGACATAGGTTCTGGCGGAGGAATCCCCGGAATACCGCTAGCAATTATGATGGAAGACACTCAATTTGTTTTGGCAGAAAGAATGACAAAGAGATGTAGATTTTTAAATTACTGCAAGGAGTCTCTTTCATTAAAAAATGTTACCGTAGAAACAGTTGAAGCAGAAAGAATAGCTCAAAAACGCTTTGATATGGTTGTTTTTAGGGCTTTTAGGCCCTTAGAAAAAAAGATGACTCGTGTGTTACTTCGAATAATAAAAGATGATGGAATCCTCTCTGCCTATAAGGCTAAAAAAGAAAAAATTCTTGAAGAAATGACAGCAATTGCACAATGGGTGCCTTCGTACGAAACAATCCCCCTATACGTTCCTTTTTTAGAAAATCACGAACGAAATTTGGTTATTGTAAACAAAAAAACTATGCATTCATTATAGGTTTTGAATGAGAAATTTTATCAAACACTTTGAGTAGCCCTTCTTTATCTATTAGATCTATTGGTCGCCCTTCAACAAATTTTTTTGTTTCAGATGTGTAGGTTCCTGCAGTAAAGCAAATTCCTCTTCCTGCTTTTAAGTCCCTGATTCTTCCATGAAAGTCGCGTACTACAAACTCACCTGTAGCACCTGTATTCCTATAAAATCTAAACACTACATCATCTTCCCATTTTGCAGTTTCGATCTCTGTTTTTATTTCAACAACATCAGGCTTTGCCTCTAATGCAATAATTTTTACATGTGCTTTTGCATAATAGGAATTTACTATTTTGCGACACAATGCTAAAAAGTCACTGCTCCCTGCAACCAAATACGTTTGTAAGCTTGAATTTTTACTCATTTCTTGATAACGAGAAATAAGAACAGGCACGTCTTTATATCCAGGAGTAATTGCTTGTATTTCTTTTAACAATGTTATTGCTTCTGTTATATTATTAACACTGATATATGTTTGCGCTAAGTTATAACGAATATTATTTAATATGTCAGTTGGTGCAGAAGTATGTTTTAGCCCTATTTGGTAATCTTTCATGGCTTTTTCTGTTTGTTTTTTTGTAGTATTATACATCCCAGAATAGAGACATGACTTAGCACCAAACTCTGGGTCTGCCCTTAAATGTAAAAAAACAGGCTGTGCTTTTTCCATTTTACCACAATGGTATAAAGACTCTGCCATTGCAAAAAGAACTGTTTTGTTTTCAGGATTCGAGTCAAAAGTAGCTTTTAAATGAGGGAAAGCTTTTCTATAATCCTGTTTTTCATAATACGACAATCCTAAGAACTCATGAATTTTCATGTTTTCCCTATTTATTGCCATAGCTTTATTTAAGAACGGAATTGCTTTATCATATTGCTTACTTTTATAATATGTTTGTCCAAGATAAAAAAGTGTATCAAAATTTTCTGGATTTTCTTTTAAGGCGAAAGAAAGATTTTTAAAAGCATTTTCTAAATCATTTGTTTGTAATGCACAAGCACCAGCTTTAAAATATATATCTCCAAGATTAAGATTTTGATGAAGAGGCGCAACTTCTATAACAACAGAATATAATTCTTTTGCCTTTTCCCAGTCTTGATCATTGTATCGAATCTCTGCAAGTGGTATCAATCCTCTTGGGTCACGAGTATCTTGTTTTAATTTTTTTTCTGCTTCTCTGATTATTGCTTGTCTACTTTTTGATTTAGAAACACTTTTGCCACCCTTTCCTTTTTTTGAAGAGTTTGTTAAAAAAATAGCAACAACAACACATAAAACAATAGCTACAATTATAATAGGAATCAATGCGTTCATACTGCTTACATTATGACTCTATTTTTTCTTTATGTCAATGCAGAAAAGCTCTTTTTTTTCCATAGACGAGGTGTAATTTTTCCTGTATACTATAAACTATGAGTACAAAAACAGCAGTCGTTGCCATTATTGGGCGCCCGTCGGCAGGTAAATCAACATTTTTGAACACCGCAAGCGGTGAAAAAATATCTATTGTATCTGAAATTCCACAAACCACAAGAAACGCCGTTAAAGGCATTGTAAACACCTCTTTTGGACAATTAGTGTTTATAGACACTCCTGGGTACCACAACTCTGATAAAAAGCTAAATTTAAAACTTAAAACAATTACCCAAGACCAACTATCAGATGCCGACCTCATTTTATACATGATAGATTCCACTCGCCCTGCTGGTGAAGAAGAAAAGCTAACCGCAGAGCTTATTGTGCCTTTTACCGAAAAGGCCGTTATTGCTATAAACAAAATAGATGACAAGCATTCGAAAGTTGACCTTTGTAGAACCTTTGTTTCAAAAACATTTGAAAATTTTCCAGCAAACCGTATTTTAGATATATCTGCAAAAGAAGACACTGGTATAAATGAGCTTTTAAAAGCTTTATACGATTTAGCGCCTGAAGCGCCTAATTTATATCCAGAAGAATACTATACAGACCAGGAAGTAGATTTTCGCATTGCAGAAATTGTTAGAGAACAAGCTATCACGCGCCTAAGAGATGAAATACCCCATTCCATTTATGTTGATATTTCTGACATGGAATGGAGAAAAAATGGCAAAGAACTTTGGGTTCGAGCCTTTTTAGTCGTAGAAAGGGAAAGTCAAAAAGGAATGGTTATCGGAAAGGGTGCCACAATGATTAAAACAATTCGCGTTGAATCAATAAAAGAGCTCAGAAAACTATTTGATTATAGAATAGATTTAGACTTACAAGTTAAAGTGAACAAAAACTGGCGCAAAAAAGATGGAGTGTTAACAAAAATTTTGCGCTAAGAAAGAGGTATAAAATGATTTCAACTATTTCAAACGATTTTTTAACAATTCAAATTAGTTCTCTAGGCGCAGAACTTGTGTCTGTAAAAACAAAAGATGGCAAAGAAAGACTTTGGCAAAGGGACAAAAATGTTTGGGATGGGCAAGCCCCAATTCTTTTTCCTTGGGCTGGGAGAATAACCAATAAAGAGTTTACCCACAATGGAAAAAAATACGAAGGAATGAATCATGGTTTTATGCGCAACACAGAACATTCCTTACGTATCGAATCGAAAGATGCAAATGACAATCCTTTTATAACTTTTTCAGCAAATGGTATCTTAGAAAAATTCCCCTTTGATTTCTCGATAGAACAAACGTATACACTTATAAAAAACAAAATAGTTCACTCGGTGCATATAAAAAATACGGGAGAAAACGAAATGCCATTTGGCCTTGGTTATCATCCTGGGTTTCTTTGTCCTTTTAGTGAAGGAAAAACAACAGAAGATTATGAACTTGTTTTTGATATTCCGCAATCACCAGATTATGTTATTGTTGATGCTGGTCATCCAACAGGAAAAACAGAACCATACATGAGCGATAAGGACAGAATACAACTTACCGATACACTTTTTGAAAAAGATTCTCTTAATTTTTCATCTTTTAATGCAAAAACAATATCGCTCTGTGAAAAAAATAGCACAAATCGAATCGAAGTAAGTATAGAAAACTTTCCTTACCTTCTTATATGGAGCGCCCTTACACCAAAAATAAAATTTGTATGTATAGAACCTTGGCATACCTTGCCCGACTTTAAAAATGCAGTGAGTGAATGGTCAAAAAAAGAAAATTTATTAAAACTTGCTCCTGGAAATACATTTGATTCACAAATAGAGATGTCTTTTTTCTTTACATAAGACTTATTGACCCTTTATCAATATTTATATACTATATATGTATATGAAAGTATTTAAATTAGGAGAAGAAATTCTCAGGCAAAAAGCCCACGATGTTGAAAAAATCGATGAAGAGATACTTGCTCTAATTGAAAAAATGTTTATAACGATGTATGATGAAAATGGCATTGGCCTTGCAGGCCCACAAGTTGGAAAAAATCTACGCCTTTTTGTAATTGAACTTGATGACGAAGTTCGCCATGTTTTTATTAATCCACAGATAATTTCAACCTCGCAAGAAACCTCTCGCTATGAAGAAGGATGCCTTTCAATTCCAGGAGTCTATGAAGAAATAGAACGCCCTATAAAAATCACCGTTCAAGCACTAAATGAAAAAGGAAAGCCTTTCACCATGGAAGCAGACGGATTATTAGCAAGAGCTATTCAACATGAATATGACCATTTAGAAGGGATCTTGTTTATAGACCGTGGTGACCCAGAGTTTAAAGAAAAGACCGTTGAATCTTTTGCCAAAAAGCAAGAAAGACGGCTAAAAAAAGAAGCTGAGAAAAAAGCAAAGCAAACAAAAATAGCTCAAAAAATTGCTGCTAAAGAAGCAAGGATAGTTACATAATGTTGCGCATTGTATATGCAGGAAGCCCTGAAATATCAGCAACCGTTCTCTCAGATATTATTTCTTCAAAAGAAGTAGAAGTTGTGCTCGTTTTAACAAATGCTCCTAGCGCAAAAGGCCGGCACAAAACACTAGAACAAACACCTGTTGCTCAGATTGCAAAAAACGCTAACATACCGGTGCTAGAACCAGAAAAACTCGATGCTGATACACGGGCAATAATAGAAAAAGCGAAGCCTGATATTCTCGTGTGCTTTGCGTATGGGAAAATATTTGGACCAAAGTTTATGTCCCTTTTTCCCAAAGGCGGCATCAATCTTCATACTTCCCTTTTACCAAAATATCGAGGAGCCTCACCTGTTCCTTCAGCAATATTAGCAGGTGAAAAAGAAACTGGAAGCACTGTTCAACGGCTCGCTGCAGAAATGGACAAAGGAGATATACTTTTACAAAAACGTATGCCTCTCTTGGGTACAGAAAATTCAACTGAAGTTTTGAATTTTTTGACAGGCTTTGGTTCTGAAATGATTTTAGAAGTTTTAACCCAAATAGAAGAAGGAACAGAAAATCCCATTGAACAAAACGAAAACGAAGCTTCTTATTGTAGTATTTTTAAAAAAGAGGATGGCATAATAGAATGGGGAAAATCTGCAGAAGAGATCTGTGCAAAAGTTAGGGCTCTTTATTCATGGCCAACAGCTTTTACAAAACTTCAAGAAACCTTTCTTACCATTCATAATGCGAGTGTCTTTCAAGGCGCCCCCTTTGAAGGGTCTTTTAAAATAGGTGAAATAATAGGTATTGATAAAAAGCAAGGTATTTTGATACAAACAGGGGATGGGGTTTTAGCTGTCCAAAACCTTCAAAAACAAGGTAAAAAGGCTATGAACTGGAAGGATTTTGTCAACGGTTCCAAAAATTTAGAGGGACAGTGTTGCACTAATCCGTAAAAATTGGCATAATATAAGTCAGAGGTATATATGAAATTATTTAAAAACCTTTCTAAAAAAAACATTTCCTTGGATTTAGTAACCCTAGATGTTTTTTTTAGTAAAAACTGGAAATTTTTATTAAAAACACTTCTTGTATGTTTTTTGCTTACTGCTTTTACAGCTTTGGCTATCTTTTTTATTGTAATAAAAAGCCCAGAAGAAGTTCTTGTTCCTGATGTTACTGGAAAAGATTTAACCGTTGCGTTGCAAGAAATGCAAGTAAAAGAATTATATCCAAAAATACAATTACGTTATTCAGAAACAAACGAGGGAAAAGGACTAATATTAGAACAAACACCCTCTGGTGGTTCAATTGTAAAAGCTGGTCGAAGAATAAATCTTGTTGTAAGCCAAGGCGCTATTCTTGATAGAGTTGGTGATTATGTAGGATTACAAGTTGAGGATTTAAGAGCTCAGTTGCAAACACTTTTTTCTGCTTCAAGCACTCCAATGATAAAAATTTCAGAAGTTCTCATGTATCAAGCTGATGAGTCTGAGCCTGGAACAATATTAGAGCAAAACCCGCCTGCAAATACAAATATTGCACGCCCAATAACATTAGAACTCGTAGTATCTTCTGGCATAGACGATGATATTGCAAGTGTTCCAAACCTTGTTGGTCTTTCTCTAAATGATGCCCTTTTACAACTCAATCGTAATAAGGTACTTTTTATGTTCACTAAACAAGAACCTACAGAAGGCCAAGAGCCTGGTGTTATCCTGTCTCAAACTTGGCCTCAGAATGGTGAAGAATATGTTCCCATTTATACACGAATTGATTCTGCTATAGCTTTACCATCTAGCCCTGTAGATGGAATTGTATATGGCCTTTTGGAAGAAACCCTTCCTCAATACCCATACGCCCTTGAACTCAAACTTATAGCAAGCCCTCCAGACGGGGATGATTATTCAATTGTTAGCTTTTACCATACCGGGCGAGAGATTACTATACCGTACGCTGTACCTCAAGGCACAAGACTTACCTTAATGGCACAAGAAAACGAAGTATTAAGTTTTGTTGCCCAATAAATAATACTTTTTTAATACTATAATCTGTAATAAATACAAAAAAAAGAGTTTTGGATTACCAAAACTCTTTTTTTTATTGATTTATTTCCATATTTTTGGAAGCACTATAAGGCCTCCTGCGAAAAGAAGCAAAACGGTAATCCATGCTGCAACAAGATTCATGAAAATTCCACCTACAATAAATCCTACAAAAGAACATACTGCAATAAACAAAGCATAAGGCAACTGTGTTGTTACGTGCTCTAAGTGGGGGCAACTTGCACCCGTTGATGAAAGTATAGTGGTGTCTGAAATTGGAGAAGCATGATCGCCAAATACCGCTCCACCAAGTACAGCAGAAATACAAATAAAGGATACATTTAAGAGCTCTTCAGTTGGAAGGCCTGCACTTGCTGCAATACCTGTTGCAATTGGCAGAACAATTGGAATCATTATACCAAAAGTTCCCCAGCTTGTTCCTGTTGCAAAAGCAATAACTGCAGAAAGAATAAACACTATAGCTGGAATAATCCAAATTGGGAATCCGCTTTGAACTACAGCTTCAGCAAGATAAATGCCTAATCCAAGTCCACCATCTGCAGGAGAAGATTTAATAATAGTACCTATTGACCAGGCCATAGTAAGAATAATAAGAGCTGGTATCATAGATTTAATACCGTTTCTTAGTGCTTCTCCTGCTGTATGTAAATTCATCAATTTGCGTACAAGATAGTAAACATATGTGAGAACGAGAGTAAAAATTATAGCATAAAACAATGCGTAAGAAGAATCTGTATTGTTAAATGCTTCTCCTAAAGACATACTCGCAACAGCTTGACCAAATGTTGTAATTGTTTCACCATCAATAGCTCCTAGCCATGTTACAACAGGAAAGAAAAGTACCGCACTTAAAATTAATATTATAATAGGAAAGAGCATATCCCAAGGATTTGCCTTTTCATTTTTCTCTTCTTCAATATCACCTGATGTTACACCATATAATTCTTCATTCCAAAGCTTTCCTGTTTGTTTTGTGTAAGCTTCAGAACGAGCCATTGGTCCAAAATCCCTTTTTAAGAAAATAACGGCTAAAACCATTAGAAGAGCTGTTAGTGCATAAAGGTTATACGGAATAGAACGAACAAAAAATTCAAGGTCTGTGATACCCAATGTATCAAAACCTTCTGATGAACGAATAATTGACATTACGGTTACAACCCAACTAGATATTGGTGCCAATATACAAATAGGTGCAGCTGTTGAGTCCAAAATATATGAAAGTTTAGCTCTTGAAACATTGTTTTTGTCGTTTATTGGGCGCATTACGGTTCCAACTGTTAAAGAATTAAAATAATCATCTATAAAGATAATAATACCAAAAACAAAGGTCATAAACTGAGAACTTGTACCACTGTTAAGTTTCGCAGAAGCCCAGCGCCCAAAAGCACCTGCAGCACCTGTTTTCGACAGCATCCCAACCAAACCACCTAATAGAGCACAGAATAAGAAAATACGTATATTCCATCCATCTGCTAATGAACCTGCTAATAAATCAGATACATTCATAAGCGCAAGAAGAGGGTTCCCTCCTGCTACAATGAGTGTCCCCGATAATATACCAAAAAAAAGTGACACAATTACATCTTTAGTAATAAAAGCAAGTACAATTGTTAGTAATGGGGGTATTATTCCCCACATACCAAAATGTTCCATAAATCCTCCACATAAAAGAGAAAGCAAAACATTTTGCTTTTTTTTGCTATCCCTCTTTCATAAAATAGTAATCTATTGTAATATTAACATGTAATTGATTTTAAATATAGTATGTTTATGCAGAAAATTTTGATAAAAAGCATATTTTTACAAAAAAAATAGGAAGAGAAATGAAAGACACAAAAATTTGTTTGTGCTTAACAGCGCCAACGCTCAGAAAAAACCTAGAAATACTAAACGAATATCGAAAATGGATAGATATTGTAGAACTTAGGGCAGATTATTTAACTCCAGATGAAGCATTAAATATACGCAAATTTCCTGAACTCGCAAAAATTCCTGCTATTTTAACAGTCCGAAGAACATGCGACGGCGGTACTTTTTCAGGAGGAGAATCAGGTAGAACAACCATTTTTGCTCGAGGGCTTTCTTTTGCTGACCAAGACACAAGGAAAAATTTTGCGTATATAGACCTGGAAGAAGATTACAATGTATCAAGCCTTCAGGATGCAGCTCTAGCATTTGGCATTAAAATAATCAGAAGTTACCATAACATGAAAGACTCAAATTTTGATTTTAACGAAAAAATGTTAAGCATGAAAAAAACAGGTTTTGAAATACCTAAGATTGCATGTATGGCTAATAGCCTTTCTGACGTAACAAAAGTTTTTAACGAAATGAAAGATGTAACCTATGAACACATAGTTTGTGCTATGGGTAACTATGGGGTTTCAACAAGAATTTTAGCAAAACAGCTTGGATCCTTTTTAACCTATTGTTCTCCTCCAAATACAGATATACTGACGACTGTTATAGGACATATAGACCCTATAATGCTAAATGATCTTTATGGCTTTAGAACCATGAATAAAAAAACGGAAATCTTTGGAGTTTCGGGATATCCTCTTGCAAAAACAGATAGCCCAAAAATACACAGCACTGGATACAGAAATCACGGCTTGAATGCCGTCTATGTACCCTTTAAAACAAAGGAAGTACACGAAATAATAGATTTTGCTGACGAAACTGGCGTAAAAGGAATTTCGGTAACAGTTCCTCACAAAGAATCAATACTACCTCTACTAGCAGAAAGATCAAAAGAAGTTGATGCAATTGGAGCCTGTAACACTATTCACAAAGAAAAAAATGGATGGAAAGGGTACAATACCGATGCAATCGGATTTAAAAGAGCCTTGATAAAATTTTTGGGAACAGATTCATTAAAAGGTAAAAAAGTTTCAATAATAGGCGCGGGAGGAAGTGCAAAAGCCGTTGCATACACTCTACACGAGCTAGAATGTGATGTTTGTATTTTTAATAGAACAATTATTAAATCCAGAAATATTGCAGAACCGTTCGGGTTTAAATATGCAGGGCTTGGACTTGCAACACATGACCTCATAGAAGAATACTCTTGGCTTATTATTCAAACAACACCAATTGGAATGGGCTTTGTTAAAGATGACGTAACTGAATCAGGAGACCCTCTAGAGTTTTATAATTTCCAAGGTCATGAACAGGTATATGATCTAATCTATTACCCTGAAAAAACACCAATACTCGAAAGAGCCGAAAAGGCTGGCTGCAAAATTGGTAATGGCCTAGATATGCTCCACTATCAAGCATATGCACAGTTTGAAATATTTACAGGAGTAAAATATGAATAAATTAACACAAGCCGAACAAAAAAAACTTGTAGCTTATGAAGCAATCGACCGCCTTATTGAAAAAGGCCTTATCTTTCCAGGGGTTAAAATAGGTCTCGGTACAGGCTCAACAGCCGTCCATGCGGTGTACCGCCTTGCAGAACATATAGAAAAGGGAACATTGTCGAATGTAAAAGCCGTTGCAACAAGCTTCCAAACAGTCATTGCCTGTGAAGAGACAGACATCCCTGTGTATACACTTAATAGTAAAGAAATAAATGCAGAACTTGACATTTCAATAGACGGAGCAGATGAAATTGACCCATATAACAATGTCATAAAAGGTGGAGGGGCTGCACATGTCCTTGAAAAAATCGTCGAATACAATTCAAAAAAGCTTGTCATTGTAGCAGATGCAACAAAACTCGTTCCCTCTCTCGGATCAAAATTCCCTCTACCTGTTGAAATAATTGGAGCGGCTCGAGTTCCTGTTCAAAAGGAAATGGAAAAACTCGGTGCTACTTGTACTGTTCGTACTTGCGACGGCAAAGATGGCCCTGTTATAAGTGATAACGGTAACCAAATCCTCGACTGTGTATGGAAAAACCCAGTAAATCCTTCTGAACTGGAAGATACAATAAATGCAATAACCGGCGTAGTTGAAAACGGCTTTTTTACAAAAAACAAACCACTTGTAATGATAGCCTATGAAGACGGAACAGTTAAGGAGATAGAAGGATAATTTTTTGGGCGTTCCCCCGTGTGGCAACACATAGGTTGCCACATACGGGGTCGAGCTTTGCGGGGTTCCGCTATCGCTTCATTCTCATGTAGGGGTTTGTTGCAACAAGCCCCTACATGAGAACGGCTTCGCCGCCCCTACAATAGCTTCGCTTCTCCTTTGACAGTTAATTGGAGGGCGAAACGGAGTCTCTAACGTGTGTACCATTATGCAAAATCCATTTCCAAATATAACAGCCAAACAATACGCAGAAGAACTCATCCAAAAATTGGACATTGAACAATGCCTCGACTTTGACGAAAAAAAAGAACACCGAAACCCTCTTTTTTCA